>NZ_ABOX02000053.1 GCF_000172555.1 Pedosphaera parvula Ellin514 | reverse complement strand
GTACATTTTCGTAACAGGTGGAGTGGTGAGTTCGTTGGGCAAAGGTCTTACGGCGGCGGCGCTGGGGACGTTGCTCGAGAACCGCGGCTTGAAGGTCACGCTGCAAAAATTCGATCCGTACCTCAATGTTGATCCGGGAACCATGAGTCCGTATCAACATGGCGAAGTATATGTGCTGGATGATGGCGCGGAGACCGATCTGGATCTGGGACATTACGAACGCTTTACCAATGTCAAGCTCACGCGCACGAACAATCTGACGAGCGGTCAGGTTTACCAGACCGTTTTGGACAAGGAACGTCGCGGTGATTATCTCGGCAAGACCGTGCAGGTGATTCCGCACGTGACCGATGAAATCAAGATGCGCATTCGGACGCTCGCAGAGCAGTCAAAGGCGGACGTGGTCATTACGGAAATTGGCGGGACGACGGGGGATATCGAGGGGTTGCCATTTTTGGAGGCGATTCGTGAGTTTGCGCTCGAGGTGGGCTATTCCAATGCGCTTTTTCTGCATGTGACCTATGTGCCGTTCATCAAAGCGGCGGGGGAATTGAAGACGAAGCCGACGCAGCAATCGGTGGCGAAGTTGCGCGAAATCGGTATTACACCGCACATCCTGGTATGTCGTTGTGAGCGGCCATTGGACAAGGATTTGCGGCAGAAGATTTCAATGTATTGCAATGTGCCGTTTGAGGCGGTGATTGAAGAGAAGGATGTGGATCACAGCATTTATGAAGTGCCATTGATGCTGCAGCGGGAACGCCTCGATGATTTAGTGTGCCGGATGTTGCACCTCGATGTGCCAGCGCCAAACATGACGCATTGGCAGGAAATTATTCGCAAGCTGATCGCGCCGCAGCATCGCGTGCGGATTGGTGTGGTGGGCAAATATATCGAGCTGAATGACGCTTATAAATCGGTTTACGAAGCGATTATTCATGGCGGCGTGGCGAACGATTGCGGTGTTGAGATTCACAAGGTGGATGCCGAGGACATCGAGCGCGATGGGCCGGATAAGATTTTGAAGGGATTGGGGGGGATTTTGGTGCCGGGAGGATTTGGTGAGCGTGGGATTGAAGGCAAGATTTTGGCCGCGAAATATGCGCGCGAGAACAACATCCCATATTTGGGGCTATGCCTGGGGATGCAGATCGCGACGATTGAATTTGCGCGCAACGTTCTAAAACTGGACAAGGCGCATTCGACGGAGTTCGATCTGAACAGCCCGCATCCGGTAATCGCGATGCTGGACGGCCAGACCAAGGTGACCAAGAAGGGCGGGACGATGAGGTTGGGATCGCAAGCCTGCCAGTTGGTGATGGGCAGCAAATCTGCGCAGCTTTACGGTGCCTTTGTCATCAACGAGCGACACCGGCATCGATACGAATTCAACAACGCGTATCGCGATCGATTTGAAAAGGCGGGGTTTCTCATTAGTGGCACCACGCCTGAAGGAAAACTGGTGGAAGTGATCGAGTTGGAAAAGCATCCATTCTTTATTGCGTGCCAGTTCCATCCGGAATTTCAAAGCAAACCACACAAACCGCATCCGCTTTTTAGAGGGTTCATTGCGGCGGCGCATGCCTATAGTCATCAGAGGCCACTATAAAGCGTAAAGCGCGGAGCGAAGCTCCTGCTGGTTGTGAATTATCCAGAAGCCATTCAATTTCTCTACAATCTCCAGGTATTCGGCACGAAGCTGGGGTTGGAGAATACATACCGGCTTGCGAAGTTGGCGGGTAATCCGCAGGAGAAACTTCGGTTCATCCATGTGGCCGGGACGAACGGGAAAGGGTCCACCTGCGCGATGTTGGAGAGTATTTATCGGCATGCAGGTCTGAAGGTGGGGCTGTTTACGTCCCCGCATTTGGTTGCTTTTGGAGAACGAATTCAGATCAATCGCGAACTCATCAGCGAGGAAGAAATCATCCGGTTGGTTGAGGAGATGAAAGCGTTGCTGCAGGAATTTCCTGCCGATGAGCATCCTACTTTTTTTGAGGTCGTGACCATCATGGCCTTGAGTTATTTCGCCAGACAAAAGTGTGACGTGGTTATTTGGGAGACGGGGTTGGGAGGGCGATTGGATGCGACGAATATCGTCACCCCCTTGGTAAGCGTTATCACCAACATCCAGTTTGATCACCAAAAATGGCTGGGGGATACGCTGGCCAAAATTGCCTTCGAAAAAGCCGGGATCATTAAACCGCGCGTGCCGGTGATCACAGCAGTGGATGACCCGGAAGCATTGCGAATACTTTTTAAAACCGCGCAAGAAAAGGCCGCGCCTTTTTCACTCATTACCTGGGCGCAAACGGAATTTCATCCGATGCAAGGGTTGACGCTTCCATTACTGGGCGAACATCAGCGGTTGAATGCAGCGACTGCGGTTCATGCGGTAATGGCTGCGAGGTCGTGCATTCCTGTGAGCGACGAGACCATTCGTAAAGGCCTTTCCGGGGTGAAGTGGCCTGGACGGCTGCAATTGGTTGAGCGTAAAAATGGACAAAAAGTTTTGTTGGATGGGGCGCATAATATTGGCAGTGCGGAAGCCTTGAAAACTGCATTAAACACCTATTTTGCAACCAGGAGGCCAACGTTGGTCATGGGTATATTGAGCGATAAAGATGCTCATCCCATGTGTGAAATCATAGCTCCTTTGGCGGGGCGCATTCTGCTGGTGCCCGTCAATAGCCAACGGACAATTTTACCTCGCGAGCTTATTCCGGTTTGCCGCAGAGCCAATCCAGACGTAGAGGTTCGGGAGTGTCGTTCATTGAAAGAAGCTTTGGACGTTGCGGCGGAGGATCCGTTTGTGGCCGTGACGGGATCACTTTATTTGATCGGAGAAGCAATGGAGCTTCTAGGCCTTTCCCCAGCCGGATGTGGTGAGCGTGGATTAAATGAATGGAGCGCCACTCGGCCAGCGTCAACCAAGGGCAGCAAGTCATGACTACGCGCCAAAAAGTTGAAGCGATTACATTCGATGTGGGCGGCACCTTGATCAAGCCGTGGCCTTCAGTGGGCCATGTTTATGCTAAAGTAGCGGCAGAGAATGGTTTGAAAAACCTTTCACCCGAGATTTTAAATCGTCAGTTTGGCGCGGCCTGGAAGGGGCTTGAGAGTTTCAATCACGGGCGTGAAGAATGGGCCGCTCTGGTGGATAAAACCTTTGCCGGAACCGGGACTGAACCGCCCAGTCAAACTTTCTTTCCTCAGCTTTACGATCGTTTTTCCGAGCCCGAAGTCTGGCACGTGTTTGAGGATGTGGTTCCAGCGCTTGAAGTCCTTGCCTCTCATAGGGTAAAGCTCGGGATCATTTCCAATTGGGATGAGCGACTGATTCCGTTGCTGCGCCGGTTGAAGCTGGATACTTATTTTGAGGCCATTGTCGTATCCTGTAATGTTGGTTTTCCCAAGCCTTCATCCATCATCTTTGAACATGCGGCCAGGAAATTGGGAGTCGCTCCGGAGCGAATACTGCATGTCGGAGACAGCTTGGACCATGATATAAAAGGGGCAACCACTGCTGGTTTTCAGACCAGACTGATAGATCGCAACCGCGAATCCGAGCCTTCGACCCGAATAAAATTCCTTCACGAATTGGAAGTGGAGGTTGCATGAGCTTTAAATTTCTATAAGACTGGCTAATGCATTTGGAGGGCAGCTTATAATCAATTAAGATTCATTGACGTGCGGTGATCTCATTATTAGATTCTCTCACGTTGGACTAGGCGTCGGAGATGAATTAGACAAGTTTAGTCCATTCCCATGAACATAACGAACGTTTTCAATTCTTCAGTAGGTAAGAAGTTCATCATGGCCATCACTGGCCTGGCGCTATTTCTCTTTGTGTTGCTGCACATGCTCGGCAATCTACAAGTGTTTCTTGGAGCTGAAGCGATCAACCGTTATGGAGCCTTTCTGCAGGGAAATGTGGAGTTGCTCTGGCCAGCTCGGATAGGGTTGCTCGTCCTGGTGGTACTCCACATTTGGGCTGCAATCAAATTATCAGCTGAAAACAAGGCGGCGCGCCCGGTGGCATATGCCAATTACAATCCAACGGCAGCAAGTTATGCCTCCCAAACGATGCTGATGAGTGGCCTGATTATTCTGGCGTTCATCATATATCATCTTCTGCATTTTACGGTTCAGGTACCGGCGGTGAACTTTACTCACAAGAGCTTTGTGGAGTTACATGATGCCAAAAATCAGCACGACGTTTTTGCCATGCTCATTCTAGGATTCGAAAGGCCAGTGGTGGTTTTGATTTATGTCATTGCCATGTTCCTTTTATTCCTCCATCTGAGTCACGGGATGCAGGCAATGTTTTCCTCACTCGGTTGGAAGAATGCAGCATATGCTCCGATGATTTCCCGTTTTGCGGTGGTGATTTCGTGGCTCATTTTTGCTGGCTACGTTATAATCCCCATATCCGTGCTGCTCGGTTATGGGCATGGCTACCTGGTTGAACATAACTATTTGCAGGAGGTGGCAAAATGATACTCGACTCGAAGATCCCCCCCGGTCCACTGGCTCAAAAGTGGGACAAGCACAAATTCGACATGAAGCTGGTGAATCCAGCGAACAAGCGGAAGTTCGACGTCATAGTGGTGGGCAGTGGCTTGGCTGGGGCATCCGCCGCAGCGACCATGGCGGAACTGGGCTACAACGTTAAGTGTTTCTGCTTTCAAGACAGCCCTCGCCGTGCGCACAGCATTGCTGCTCAGGGAGGTATAAATGCGGCCAAGAATTATCAGAACGATGGTGACAGCATTTACCGACTGTTTTACGACACTCTCAAAGGTGGTGACTTTCGTGCGCGCGAAGCCAATGTCTATCGGCTCGCCCAGGTCAGCGTAAATATTATCGACCAATGTGTAGCGCAAGGGGTTCCGTTTGCTCGTGAGTATGGCGGGTTGCTTACCAATCGCTCTTTCGGTGGTGCCCAGGTTTCGCGTACTTTTTATGCTCGTGGGCAGACAGGCCAACAATTGTTGTTAGGTGCGTACCAGGCGTTGTCGCGTCAAATCGGACTTGGCAAGGTCAAGATGTATCCGCGCACTGAAATGATGGATTTGGTGGTCATTGATGGGCATGCGAAGGGGGTCATCATTCGTGATTTGGTAACTGGTGAGTTCTCGACCCATGCGGCTGACGCAGTGGTTTTAGCCACAGGAGGTTATGGGAATGTTTTCTATCTTTCGACGAATGCCAAGGGCTGCAATGTGACTGCTACCTGGCGTGCGTATAAGAAGGGGGCAGCCTTTGCGAATCCTTGTTATACGCAGATCCATCCGACCTGCATCCCGGTGAGCGGAGATTATCAGTCCAAGCTGACTTTGATGTCTGAATCGCTGCGTAATGATGGTCGTGTGTGGGTGCCGAAAAAGAAGGGCGATAAGCGGCCACCGCAGGAAATTCCTGAAAGTGAGCGGGATTACTTTTTGGAGCGCAAATATCCCAGCTTCGGCAACCTGGCACCGCGTGACATTGCCTCGCGCGCGGCCAAGGAGGTTTGTGATGAGGGACGGGGTGTGGGCCCGGGTGGGTTGGGAGTTTATCTTGATTTTGCTGATGCCATCAAGCGTCTTGGCGAAGATACGGTGCGTGAACGTTACGGTAATCTTTTCGACATGTATGAAAAGATTACCGGTGAGAATGCCTACAAGACTCCGATGCGGATTTACCCCGCAGTCCACTATACCATGGGTGGTACGTGGGTGGACTATAATTTGATGAGCAGCATTCCGGGGCTCTTTGTGCTGGGTGAAGCAAATTTCTCCGATCACGGTGCCAACCGGCTGGGTGCGAGCGCCTTGATGCAAGGCTTGGCTGACGGTTACTTCATTTTGCCATACACGATTGGCAATTATTTTGCCTCAGCGAAACAGCCCAAGCCGAAATTGGAAGATCCTGAATTCAAGAAAGCATTGGAGAACGTACAGGCTTTGACGAAGAGGCTGCTTTCCATCAACGGTAAACGATCGGTGACATCATTTCATCGTGAATTGGGCAAACTGATGTGGGAAAAGTGCGGCATGGCCCGCACGGAGCAGAGCTTGAAGGAAGCGCTTAAAAAAATCCCGGAACTGCGCGCTGAATTCTGGAAGGACGTCAAGGTGACGGGGGAGAACAACAGTTTGAATCAGGATCTTGAGGCGGCTGGCCGAGTGGCGGACTTCCTGGAGTTTGCTGAGTTACTTTGCCTTGATGCTTTAACGCGCGAAGAATCCTGCGGCGGACATTTCCGGGTGGAATATCAGGAAGAAGGGGAAGCCAAGCGCAACGATGACAAGTTCGCCTTCGTGAGCGCGTGGGAATATCAGGGGCCTGATAAACCGCCCATTTTGAACAAGGAACCTCTGGTTTACGAGGAAGTTCATATGAGCACCCGCAGCTATAAGTAACCAGGATTTTGAATCATGAATCTTACACTTAGAGTTTGGCGTCAGAAGAATGCGAGTGACGCCGGGAAGATGGTGGATTATCCAGCCACGAATGTCAGTCCAGACATGTCGTTTCTGGAGATGCTGGATGTTGTTAATGAAGGGCTCATTGCAAAAGGTGAAGAGCCAATTGCTTTTGACTCAGATTGCCGCGAAGGCATTTGCGGGACTTGTTCGCTGGTCATTAACGGAATTGCACACGGTGGCCAACGTGGGACCACTGCCTGCCAATTGCATATGCGCTACTTTCAGGATGGCCAAACCATTACAGTGGAGCCATGGCGTGCGCGGGCTTTCCCGGTGGTCAGGGATTTGGTAACAGATCGCAGTCCCTTCGATCGGATCATCCAGTCAGGCGGTTTCGTTTCCGTTAACACGGGCGGAACACCGGATGCGAACTGCCTGCCTGTGCCAAAAGTTGATGCGGATGTGGCGATGGATGCAGCTGCTTGCATCGCGTGTGGGGCATGTGTTGCAGCCTGTAAAAATGCGTCAGCCATGTTGTTCGTCTCGGCGAAAGTTTCTCATCTTAGCACATTGCCACAGGGCAAAACCGAGAAAAATCAGCGTGTGCTGAACATGGTAAAGCAGATGGATAAGGAAGGATTTGGCAACTGTACTGTGACGGGATCATGTGAAGCGGTTTGCCCCAAGGAGATCAGTATTAACTTCATCGCGCGAATGAACAAAGAATACGGCGTTGCCTTGCTTAAAGGGTCTTCAAATCGGAAGCATACGAGCGACTAGTTGAATCTCCTCTCCGAGGAGAATTCAATCTGCCTCAGCCGCAGATTATAACACGAAAAGGCGAATGTTCAGTCCCTTTTCAGCAAGTTGTCGGATTGCATGGTCTGAACAAGATCTTTCTCTGCCAGAACCCAGTCTTGGAGAGTTAAAGAATCATGAGACAACTTGTCGCGGTATAGTTCGAAGGCATGTTGTCGGACCATTCCTTTGGTTACTCCAGGTGTAAAGGGTTCAGGCTGTTCCAGTGCCGTCTTTGTTTCTTTTTTCTTATGCATAACACGGATTTTCCTCGTAAGTCAAAATAAGCTGCATTGGTAGAGTTGCAACTGGGAATTTCTCGAGATAAGCGGACTAAAGCCTTATTCCTCGACGATCCTTAGCACCGAGTTACTGATGGCAATAAACAGATGCGAGTTCATTTTGCCAAGGTGGCTGGAATTCAAAAACAGAGTGGCACCGCGCCGTTATTATTTGGGGTAGTAGTTCCTCAAACCTCAGCTTGAGGTCAAAGTGAGCTGGGTGAAACTCCTATGGCGACAATGCTGCATGCTTGGACGATTTTTAAACCAAGGCGCCTGGCTTCTGTCATGACTTGTTCGGATTCTGTGCCTGGATTGAGCCAAAGCTCATCGCAACCTTTTTTGGCAATATCGGATAAAACGTTAAGAAGCGGCGCCGGGGGGAGATAAACGCTCACCATGTTAGGGCGCTCGGGGATATCGAGTATGCTTTTAAAACTGGGAATACCTTCAATCTCCATTTCTTTGGGATTAATTGGGTAAACTACAAAGCCTTGCTGTCTGAATGCGCGAACTGCCTTGTTGCCGTACTTGGCTCTATCTGTCGAAGCCCCAATGATTGCTACTGATTTCATTTCGCAAGTATCGTCCCTAGTCTGGCATGCACAAGGCTTCTTCTCCTCCATTACACTTTAGAATTAAAGTCAATGCACGTTTTGAAAATGCAAAATCTCGATAAATCTAGAAACGAAAAAGGCTCGGACTTCCGTCCGAGCCTTGCAATTAAATTAATCCTGGGATTACAGCAATATGTGGTTCGAGTTCATCTGGCAAGTCGGAGGGTTCTGCAGGTCCTTGATGTTATAGCTGACGGCTGCCGTTTGAGTAGAGTCCAGAGGGCAGGCAGGCTGGGTGCCGTTGGTGCCGCGGCCCAGGTAGGGCTGGATGTTGGTCAACACCGGGGTGGCGGTGGCGGTAGCCTTGGTTTCCAAAGCCCATTGCTGCTTGGCGCCATCGATCTGACGGAGATTGTTGATGCAAGCATTTTGCTGGGCCGTGGTACGGGCACGGACGAAGTTCGGAATCGCGATGGCGGCCAGGAGACCGATGATGGCGACCACGATCATGATTTCGACGAGTGTGAAGCCTGCTTTTGTTACCTTGTTGAGTTTCATAGTTTTTATGTTCTTTGTGCGTGCGGCGTGAACAAGGTAGCGAGCGTGTTATGATTATTACGTATTTTCGTTCACTGATTGCTCGCTACTACCGCAAACGCTTTTTAGCAGGCTCGATGCCACTCAATTGTGGAGGCACAATTATATGGAACACGCTATATACACAGTATTTTGTGTAAATATCTTATGCGATATACTAAAGGTGCTAAAATGATGTCTTCTAAACATGGTCAAATGTCTAAAACATGGACATATTTTCAATTCTAACAAAGCAACTTAGCGCCCTCGTATCTCTTATCTCACGCTTAAAAACAAAGGCTTGGGAATTTACTCCCAAGCCTTTGAACCCAAACCGCAGAAAGGAAAGCCTATTGGATATTGTGACCGGTGCCGTCGCCCGGGCTGCCGGGCAGGATCTTGCAGGCCGGCGGGGTCTGCAGGTCGTTGAGCTCGTAGCTGGTGGCAAAGCTGTTGCCCGAGTCCGAAGGGCAAACCGGGGCCGTGCTGGCGGTGCCGCGCCCCAGGTAGGCCTGCACATTGGCCAGGACCGGAACGGCGTTGCCGGCCGCCTTGTTCTCCAAGGCCCACTGTTGCTTGGCGCCATCAATCTGCTTGAGATTGCTGATGCAGCTGGTTTGTTGCGCCTTCAGGCGGGCGCGCACAAAGTTGGGAATGGCAATGGTGGCCAGCAGCCCGATAATGGCCACCACAATCATGATCTCCACCAGCGTAAAACCGGAGGCGCGGTTTTCTTTTATTTTCATATTTTTTTCTTTCAGCTTTACTCGTTCGCGGTTGTAAGTTCTGATGTCTTGGAATGCGTTAATACTATGCTCGTTCGATCAAAAAGTATTTTCGATCATTGCTTCTTTTGAAACACCCTCTGTTAATAAAAGTTTCATTTTGTTTTTGTTAAACTGTGTTTTCTGCCTTTTGAAAGGTGATCTCTCCTTATCGGTTTTGTAACACGCTTAACCTAACAAATAGTACAGCAAGCTGAGGATTGCCCGGAGTGGGGCAAAACAGCCTCTGGCCCATTTCACCTGTTGAAATGACTCATCCTTTTGGGGAATCAAATACCCCAGGGAATGCTCCTACAGTTTTGCCCCGTGCCGGATTAGCAGATTGACAATCTCGTTCTGCTCATTAATTTGCGCATAGTCCAGCGGGCTTTTGCCACTATAATCCTTAAGATTTGGATCTGCTCCGCGAGTCAGAAGCAATTCCACGATTGCTGATTGCCCGCAGATGGAAGCCATATGCAGGGGCGTGCGACCTGGATAATTCTTTCGATTAATATCCGCGCGATTTTGCAATAAAAGATCGACAATGTGAAGGTGACCCACCCGGGCGGCGATGTGCAGCGGCGTTACTCCGTGCTTATCGAAAGAATCCACTTTTGCCTTGTTTGCCAACAGCAATTCCGCGATGGGTCGGTGGCCGGAAATCGCTGCGTGATGTAACGCCGTCCAGCCTCCCTTATCCGAGGCGCTGACGTCGGCGCGATTCGCGACCAGAATTTCCGCAACTATTTTCTGGCCATAAGCTGCAGCGGCAAAAAGCGGGGTGGCGCCAATCTTATCCCGGGCGTTGACATCTGCTCCACTCGCCAGCAGCAGCTTCACTACGGTTTTATGACCATAGTTTGCCGCCTGATAAATCGGCGTTTGACCTTTGCTCTCCTGCGCGTGGACGTTCGCTCCACTCTTCAGCAGAAGGTTGACAACCTCACAATGCCCAAAGTTTGCCGCGAGATGCAACGGACTGATTTGCCAACGGTTCACCGCGTTGACATTTGCCCCTTTGCTCAGGAGCAGCCTTACCACGTCGGTAAATCCATAATACGATGCCATCTGTAATGGCGTGTGATCCTTCTCATCTTTCGTATTAACATCTGCGCCATATTGCAGAAGCAACTCCACAATATCGAGAGTCCCGCCCCGCGCGGCAAGTTGCAGCGCCGTGCGATGCTTCTCGTCACGCGAGTTGATTAGTTCGCGATCGGCCTGGAGCAATGCCAGCACCGTCGCTGCATTCCGCTTTACCACGGCTTCGTGTAATTCTGTCGATGTGCTTCTCAATTCACCTGTAATTATTAGGAACCAAAGTCACCTTGGCAATTTTTTTACGACAAATTGCTCAATTGAATTGTAAACGAATTGTAAAGATACGTATGCCTACTGAATTAAACCGCGTTTCACCAGCAATGCCTCGACTGCCTTATCCATCATCAATTCCGCCAGCGGCTTTGTCACTTCATCCAACTCCGCATTGGCTTGTTGTAAGGCCTTCGTGTCACCACTGCCTGTTGTGGCATTCTCACTTTCCAATGCTGTCTCAACTTTCTTCAAAGCCTCCTCCAACTGCGCCTTATACTCCGCATCCAACTCAGTCGCGCATTCATTTAATCCCTTGCGAGTGGCTTCGATCGTCTGCCTTGCCTTCAACGATGCCTCAATCCATCGCCGTGCAGCCAGGTCCTCAAACGCGTGGTCCACCGACTCTTCCACCATCCGTTGTACTTCAGTATCCTCCACATCCACCGCCGACTTGATCTCCACCACCGTTTGTTTGCCGGTCTTGGTATCGCGCGCGAGCACATGCAAAATCCCATCCGCATCAATCTCAAACTGCACCCCGATCCGCGGCACACCCTTCGGCGCCGATTCAAAATCGATAGTAAACTTCCCCAAACTCCAATTATCCTTCGCCCGCTCGCGCTCACCCTGCAGCACGTGGATTAACATGTTCTTCTGATTATCCACCGCCGTCGTGAACATCTCTCCAGCCTTAACCGGAATTGTCGAATTCCGATGAATGATCACATTCATCAACCCGCCAAACGTCTCGATCCCCAACGACAACGGCGTCACATCCAGCAACAACACGTTCCTGAATCCGCCCGACAAAATCTCCGCCTGAATCGCCGCGCCCAACGCCACCGCTTCATCTGGATTCTGTGACGTATTCAACATCGGCCCCGCCGCACGATGATACTCCGTGCCCAAGCGAACACTCCCGCGCGTTTCCTCAAATTCCGCGCATTCAAAAATCTCCGTCACCATCTGCCGCACCAACGGCATCCGCGTCTGGCCGCCCACCAAAATCACCTGGTCCAAATCCTTCGCTTCAACTTTCGCATCCGCCACCGCCCGCAAACAATGCATCCGCGTCTTTAAAATAATATCCTTCGTCAAATGTTCCAACTCGCTCCGCGTCAGCCAATAACTAAAGCTAAATCCCGGCGTCAAAAAGGGCAGGGCGATCTCCACCTTAGTCTCCGTCGACAACTTAATCTTCGTCTGCTCCGCCACCTCGCGAATCCGCGACAGCATCGGCAAGTCGTTGCTCGCATCGGGACCACCCGCCGCCTTGATTTTCTCGACGAGAAAATCAATCAGCCGCTTGTCCAGATCATCCCCGCCCAAACGGGTATTCCCATTCGTCGCCAACACTTGGAACACTCCGTTGTTCAATTCCAAAATCGAAAGATCAAACGTCCCGCCACCCAGGTCATACACCGCCACCTTCGCGCGCTCCTTCAGCTTGTCCAACCCATACGCCAGCGCCGCCGCCGTCGGTTCATTGATGATCCGCTCCACCGTGAACCCCGCCAGCTCGCCCGCTTTCTTCGTCGCATTGCGCTGCGCATCGTTGAAATACGCCGGCACCGTGATCACCGCGCGCGTCACCGGTTCACCAAACGACGCCTCCGCGTCCCGCTTCAACTTCTTCAACACCTCCGCCGAAATCTCCTCCGGCGTGAACGCCCGCCCATGAATATCAATCGTCACCGGACCCGCGCCTTCCCCCCGCACCGGATACGTCACCAGCATCTCCTCGCGCGCAATGTCACTGCCGCGACGCCCCATAAACCGCTTCACCGAATACACCGTCTCCGTCGGCTTCAACACTCGCACCCGATTTGCCTTATGCCCCACGATTGGTTCTGTATCCGCTCCCGGAAAATGCACCACCGATGGCGTCAACCGTTGCCCCTCCGCATCCGCAATCACCAAAGGAATCCCCGTATCCACCGTGGCCACCAGTGAATTCGTCGTTCCCAAATCAATGCCAACAATCTTGCTCATTTCTCACTTAATGCTGCCACGCACCCGCCATCCAGCAACCATATTCGCAATTCGCACCTCTGATTAACATTCCTCTTTAGAGCCATTGTTTCCACTCGACACCCGAATTCCGCCTTTCGAAATTTTTAAACCTTCCGATACCTACCGTTGCCTTCCGATACCTTCCGAACCCCCATACACGTATTAAATTTTCAAAGCGACCTACACCATCTCGCTGACCACCAGCCCCGGTCCAAATCCCATCCCGCCAACCTGCAACTGTAATTCGTTTTGTCATTCAAATATCCAGGATCACAACCCAAAAATAAAAAATTATGTCCCGTTAACTCCTGTTAGTTCACGGTAACTCGCGTTAACTCACGTTCGGATTCTTCCACTTCCGGCAGGACATCCCATTGGGAGGTCATGACAATAGCCCGGCACTTGAGTGCCGGGACCAATTCCTAATAAACTTCCGAGTCCATCGGGACGATTGACTTCCAGATTGTCGCAGTCCATCTCAATACCTGTCTCACTTTTTTGGAGGTTTTTGCGGCGAGTCATACAAATATTTATTTGTTAAGGGATAATTAGCGAATATCAGGTTGATTGTCAAATAAAAAGTGAGAAAAAGGAAGAATGCATTACATCCTTAGTGGTGATTGGTCGCATTTACAAATCTCCTCAAATGGCACCCTTTTCGTCCGTCTTCGATTTTGCAACCCTCCTCCCATTTTCCTGTTCCTTCCGCCCTTTTTCGGCTAACTTTTCACCCGCTGAAAATTGCCGGACAATCACCCCCAACGAAATTCAGCCGAAGAAATTCTGAGCCATAGGAAAAACGAGCCTGCTATGCTAATTGGTGATAAATCCACCTTCGCCATTGAGTCCGTCATCACGCAAGCCTATGAGCGACTGAGTTTCCGTGCACTTGGCTGCTTCGTGATTCATATCGGAGGCCGCCGTTACGGAGTTTACAAACCCGATGCCTCAATGCTCGCCTGCTCTCTTGATGAAGTTGAGCATCGCATTGCCCAGCGTGGTGGCCATACCGCACCCTTCTCAACCGAGCTAGATGCCGGCAAGATCGCTGACGCGTACGGAGACGCTACTTATGCCCCCGACCAGGAGAATGAACTATTTTTTGGCATACCCCACCCGGGGTTCTCTGATTTTTTCGATTTTCGTAACCAAAATCTGCGTTGGCACGGGGGGGACGAGACCTTTGACGATGGCAGCGTCATATTCCACTTCGATATCGAGGATCGCATACGCCTTATCGGTTTCAACAGCTCTGGAGAAGGTTACCACCACGATCCAGCCACTCTCAGTGATGTGTGGCTTGAGGCCGAGGAGTTTTACGACATTCTCCAAAATTGGCGGAACTCCTTCTTAGCAGAGTGGAATGCCTCATCAAAAATATCTGCATCGGAAGACGGAGCAGTGTCACCCATGACCTAACCTCCGCTCCACAGGAATTTTCCATGTCACGCACCCGCAAAGTTCTATTTCTACTGCTGGCCACCATCGCCATGGCCATCCTCATTATTATCGTGCGTTCAAAGTCCGCATCCCAACCGCTCCCCACACAAACCGGCCAACTCTCCAATGGCACCACCATCAGCCTGAAAAAAATAACTTACGGCACGAAACACCAATGCTTCCTCAATAAACCCAATTTGTTTCAACAATTTGTCCGCGCGCTCCCCATCCGCTACCAAAAGAAAGTTGGCTTTGGAAATCCAGGCTTCCAATTCGAAAGCTCTACCGGATTCGATACTCTTGGCATTTGGATGAGCACTCCTGTGCCCGTACCTCGGATGCGCTTGCTTACCATCGCTTCAACCGGTCATGAAACCACCCAACTCAATTTCATGACTGCCATCGTCGGACAAAGCCTCTCCAGTTGGGAAATCGTCGATTTTCCTCGACGCGAAAAGGAATTCACCCTGCGTCTGGAAGAATACCTCACCAATAATGTTTGGAAACCCGTCGTCGAATGGCACATCACCAACCCCGGTCCCACCACTCATCCCGTCTGGAATCCTCCACCTCTACCCATCAGTCACCAGGCCGCCGGCCTCGCCTTTTCTCTGACTAACCTGACCACCTACATCGGCACGAACGGTCCCGGAGTCAAAGCCATCTTTCTCGTCACCAGCAATTCTCTTCCCGTCACCGGCTGGGTCATCAAGAACGTGCATATCACCGATGCCACCGGCAACCAACTCTGGCAAAACCGGACCGACATCTTCAGCGGCGATGGCAAAATCATCTATGATTGCGGCACCCGCCTTGACCCGCGCGAAACCGCCTACAAACTCCACGTCGACTTTGAATCCTACGACGACCACCCCATGAACCACCCGCCTGGAGCCCCCGCCTTCATCCCCACCAAGCTCACCCTCGACTTCATCGCCAAACCCACCGCTGCCTCCACTCCATAGCCAAGGACGTTTCAGTTTTATCGTAGCGCAGGCTTTCAGCCTGCTGTACCGCCGATTTGCAATCGGCCTCCGCCCCGCATCCCTGACGCACATTCGCGCCCACGACCCACGACTCCGAATCTCGCCAGCAATCAATTATCGGGTAGGGAATGGTGCCCGTCTGGAAAGACCTGCGCCGCTTCCGTGACATCTCTCGCGACGTAATCAAATTCATCGTGCCAATCGCGTAGGCGACCAACGTCCCCTCACCTCGCGCCAGCGCCTACTCCTCATACAACCTCTCCATCTTATTCACCGCACGATTCTTCTCCACAATCTCCGCCACTTCCTGCCTCCCATTCAACTCACGCAAATCGTAGCGACTCCACATGGCAAAGACATATTTCTGGCTGTGCCACAACTCATTCATCACCCCGCCAGCGTAAAGCGAAGGCCAAAGATTCCCCCGATGCAACTCATCCCATTGCGCCCGTGTAAAAACCAAAATCGGAATATCCTGCCGAGGCGCATTGGCCTGCCACTGCGGATGCCGCAAAGTAATGATCGGCCCATGCCCCACAACAACCAATTTATCCGCCGCCGCCGAATACTTATCCCCATTCCATTGCTCCACCAATACCGAATACCCCCGCCAACTCTCCGGCAGCAAAAAAGTCAAACCATACTCCGCATTCTCATAACGAACCGGCGCACTTGCCACCTCACTCGAATCCTTGTGCCCACTGCAACCGGCCCCCAACAACGCCACAATCGCCAACATTTGTAAAAATTTTCTCATAAGACCTGATGAGTTGCCCAACCATTCAAAGCTAAGCCATCAACAGCCACTCACAACCGCAACTCTATTCCTTTAAATTCCACCCTCAACCGAAAACTCAATTCGCCACCCAACCAGCGATTTAAAACCTCGCGCCAGCATCGTGGGTAGGGCGCTGGTGCCCGTCCGGAAGGACCTCCGTGCGCGCCGCACTGAAATCGCCTGGGATCCTATCATTTCAACTGCCTCCATCCGCGTGCGCAGTCCACACTCCCAAAACCTCGCGCCAGCAACCAATTATCGGGTAGGGAATGGTGCCCGTCTGGAAAGACTTGCGCCGCTTCCGTGACCTCTCCCGCGACTCAATCCAATTCTTCGGGCTAATCGCGTAGGCGAACCACCAATCTTCAAATGTCGCGCCAGCAATCAATCAATGGTGGAATGAGGCTTCGCCCGAATTGAAGCACCGTCGGTGACTCTGTTCGTCCCATCGAGCTAATCCGTGAACGCGGCCTGCGATCCAACCGCACACCTCCGCCATCATCCCTCAATTCCTTCCGCCTTTCCTAATTGACATCCCGCTCCCGCATTGCTCAGTCTTGGCCTGTAGTCGGATTTGATGTATGAACACAATCAAGGAAACTCCCAACACGCGGCGAAATCTCCTGGCACTGATTGCCTTGGGATCCACGCTCACATTGCTGACCAGCATCGGCGGCGGGCTTATCCTGGCTCTCGGCCACGCACACGAAAGTGTCACACAGAAACCCCTTGTGTTCGGCTGCATGGGATTATTTTTTACCCTCTGGATGCTGCTAAGCCTTTGGCGCGGCGAAATTTCAGTGAGAGGGAGAACGATAATTTATCGCAGCAGCGACCCATTCGAATTTTACACCTGGATATTTTACTACGTAGTCCTGGCCACCCTCTTTATTGGGGCGGGAATATTCTTCTGGTTGCACCCCCATTTCAGCCTGATTCCAGCCATCCCTCTAGGTCTCGATGAGTGAAGCCTTTTACCCCGCAACCTGCCCACAATCCATTACGCCAACCGCGCAAGCGGCCAGTGACCCAATCCGGCCGCCAGGCACGTGGGTAGGGCCGCGTCACTCCGTGCGCGCCGCACTAACACGGCCCTGAATTCTAATCCAACTCTCCACTTCCACCGCGCACGCGATCCACGATCGCAATACCGCGCCAGCAATCAATCAATGGTGGAATGAGGCTTCGCCCGAATTGAAGCACCGTCGGTGACTCTGTTCGTTCCATCGAGCTAATCCGTGAACGCGGCCTGCGATCCAACCGCACACCTCCGCCATCATAACTCAATTCCTTCCGCCTTTCCCAATTGACACCATTCTCCCAAGGTGGCTCAATCCTTTATCGTCAGGTGACATTCCAGGATGAAAGCACTCAATACATTGGCTACTGTAATTGATCGGTGCATTTGGACGGTCGGAGTCTTTGCCATCCTGATTTACGCAGAGGAGCACTGGCCGTTGCCTTATAGAGTTTTCACCTTCTGCTTCCTTCTCGGATTTGGCGTGTGGTACCTTTGGAAGTTTTTTATTCAGCCATTCAGAGCGGGGTTGAGAGGTGCTAATGACGATGGAAAACATGGCGTTTAAAATATCGCCAAAGCCGACACAGATGGTGCATTCTGCGACTCTTAAATCAAACACCGGTGAAGCGGAACTCGTGATTGAATTTATTACACCCGCCAAATACACATGCCAACCGGGGTTTGAGTCATCCATCCGCTTAAACGGAATACATTGGGACGGCGACCACACTCATCCGTTCCAAACTGCTATCAACGGTCTTTGGCTCATGGCTGAGGATCTTATGGCGCTTCGTGATTACATTGTTAACTACATCAATCAGCCGCTGGATCGATTGAATCCTGAAGATTTAAAGGGAGAGTTTGAGTTGGCACGACTTCCAGACCAGAGCTTGCGCTTCCGTTTCGAGCCAGAGTCGGGGTCGAGTTCCAAATTGAATCCAGAGGTCTTTATTACCATGACCGCAGGCAGACTGCGCTCTGAATTTCACTTCGTGACCGATCAATCTTGTCTTGCCATTTTTGCGCGCGAAATGTCCGCGCCATTGCGTGGCTCACATGAAAACACCGTCTAAACAGTGCGCTCCAGATGACGCTTATTATAATTCCTTGCTTTAACCACTGTCCAATGCGCTCCAAATTCATACCCATTTTTATGTTTATTACCTTGGCGTTTTCTTTTGATCCTGATGATATCCCCAGGTTTTGGCGACGAAAGGCAGTGGATAGAGCAGTGGTTACTTGGATTCAAAATCCAACACCCGAGAATAAGCTGGCAGTTCAAGTGGAGAAAAATAAAGCCAGACATGGTCAATATGTAGTTTGCAGTTTGGCAGTTCTCAATTGGATTGGAATTATTGTTTACGGTGGACTTCACCAGAAGAAGGGTTATAACCCCACATAGGCTCTGCATGGAAATTTCTGACATTTACGTTCACGACGCCCAGCTTTATCGGGTAGTTGAGGACATTCAAACTAACACCGTGACCATGGAGGTTGATTTGCCCATACTGGAGCTTAATGAAGAGCAGAAACCCCGCCTTCTAGTTTTTGACGACGCTTACAATTATCAGGTTTTTGAGCAACCTTGGAGCGGTCTGATAACCATACTTGACATGCATGTCGTCGGTGAGAAAGGCGGTTGGAAACAGGTGCGTATTGAGACGAACGCCGGATACAGAGAGTTGTATTGCGCCGGAGTCCGAGTTTGCAATGCTGAAAAAGTCCCCTGACACATTGATTGGCTTGGTTGTTTATGCACGACCGGGCCTCTGATCAGCAAGCTACTGAGATCGTAGGTTACATGAACGCTACCAATAAAGTCGCGACGCAATTGCCACTGCAGGAGTTGTGGAACAACGACGGTTTCGTTGCCGCTGCCCGGGAACGCTGGCTCTCCGCAAAAGACATCACAAATCTGCTGCGAAACGGAGGTGCACAGTTTGTCGTCGCGGATGTAGGAACCTCTCTGCATTGGATTCCGATAAGTGAATGTTTCGACTTTTGGAAAAGAGAAGTGCAACCGCACTTGGCATCACCAGAATCCAAAGCGGCTTTGGGTAATTATCCCGACAGTTACTGCTACTTCGCCTCCGAATGGAGCAGGGGAAACCTGACATCACCGATTGTTGTTCTTGAGAAACAACATTGAATTGCATTCTCGCACAGTACAGATGCGCATGTACAATTCATCACCATGAAATTCCGGTTCGCAACCACCGAAGATTGTCCGCTTTTGGCAGAACTGAATCATCAATTGATTCGCGATGAAGGGCATCGTAATCCGATGACAGTTCCCGAACTGGAGCAACGGATGCAAGGCTGGCTCTCAGGCGAATACCGCGCAGTAATCTATGAGGATGGCGGAGAGGTGGTGGCTTACTCTCTGTTTAGCGAGCAGCCAGATCAAATTTACCTCCGACAACTATTCGTCGTCCGCCATCGTCGCCGACAAGGCTTCGGTCTTCAGGCTGTGCAAATTCTCCGCTCTCAGGTCTGGCCCAAGGGCAAGAGATTGACCGTGGATGTGTTGGTCGCCAATCAAGGAGGAGTCGCTTTCTGGCGAAAGATTGGCTACAAAGACTATTGTTTGACACTTGAGATACCACCAGACAGTGCGCTGCGCGCTTGACCGGACTAGTCGAGCGAACATTTCCTGCACCATGAGCACCTACAACATTCTCCATACTTCACTGATCTGTCCAAGATGCGGTGTCGCAGTCGATGCCACGATCGATTGTCATTTCGGTTACACTGCCGAAATGGCGGACCTGCAGATCGGAGACCGTTACCCGTGGCAACCTGGCAAGCAACCACAAAACGGCGGCAGACCAGAACACGGCACGGTTAATTGTGAGGGTTACATGGAGTGTGTGCATTGTGGGAAGGATGCGTTCTTGCGCGTGATTGTTCGCAATGATGTCATTATCGGAGTTGAACCAGATGCGCAGAGACTTGGACATATACCAGATTGATCAAGCGAACTGTCATGATGCCTCTAAATGGTTTGATCGGTTAAAAGATCACTTGTCTTGTTCTCTGCCAAGACTCGGAACATTCTCCTCCAACCGATGCCAGACGCGCTCCGCCACTTCCTCCGGAGGTAACGCTGCCTGTTGCTCCCAGGTTAGGTCTCGCATTTCCCTTTTGAAGAATTCAACCACCGGCATCGTTTCGCGTTCATAGCTTGCAAATCGCTCCCGCACGATTTCCGGTCGATCATCCTGCCGTTGAATCAGCTTCCCTCCGCATGAGTCACAACTTTCCTCCTGCAGCCCCGACTCAGTATAAACATTGTGAAGCGTGCCGCATTGGGAACAGATGCGTCGACCACTGAGCCGGTTTACTGAGGTCTGCGAATCCAGTTTCAACACGATAACCGCGCAGAGTTGCAGATGCAGATCTTTAAGCAATTGAAACAAGATATCGATTTGTGCAACGGAGCGCGGGAACCCATCAAACAAGACCAGATCGCCCTGAACTTTTTCCAATTTCCTGGAAACAACCTGCCGGACAATTTCCACCGGCACCAGTTCTCCTGCCGCCTGATACGGTTTGATTTGTCGGCCCAGCGGCGTGTCGAGCCGAACCTCACTCGCAAGCAGATTGCCGACTTCCACAACGGTGATGCGATTTCGTGCCGCCAGCGTTCGAGCCAACGTTGTTTTCCCACCTCCAGGCGGCCCCAGTAGCACGGCTGCACACTTGCTCTCATTCATATTTCATCCCTTAAATTCAGGAACCTATACCGAATGCCGAAAGAAATTTCCGGATGGCAGGAGGGATTTTGGTTTGAGGCAAGGCGGAGGCCGCAGGCGCTATCCCTAGATAGCGACCAGGCCGACAACGCCGCCTCAAATCAAAAGCACCCTGTACCCAATGACTAACGAAGTTCCCCCTCCCCAAGGCCATGGCTTTTTCAATCTCCACTTTCATCAGGCTTATCGCCTCTCTTTACCCGGTTTTTTTTCCCATTCCGGAAATTAATTTTGGCATTCGGTATATATAAGCCAAGGACCGCACGCATTTACACGTTGATATAGTCGTCCGTCCTTTGGAACCATATACTAACTTAAGGAATAAATTCGTCCTGTAAACCCCGGGAAAATGCCCGTGCAGCGGCTAATCAGTAAGCCGCATCTTCATTGGTGTGGATTCGTGGTTGAACTGCAATTTTCCGGCTCAAGCCGGAATCTGCTCCTCGCAATCGCGAAATCTCTTGGAAAGAAACTGCTGCTCCGACTTGGTCTCCGCCAGTTGCAGCGACTTCCGGAAATATCCGGCCGCAGCCAGCGGATCATTCAACTGTGATTCGAATTCGCCCAGCACAGCATAGAGCAGGTAATACGAATCCAGTTTTTCCTGGTTCTGAATCGCTTCAACCGCTTCCACACCCGCGCCCGGCCCGTGAATGTTTGCCACCACGACCGCGCGATTGAGAGCGATGACCGGCGAATGATCGAACTCCATCAGTTGATCATATAGCGCCAGGATTTGCCGCCAATCCGTGGATGCATAATCCTTTGCCGCACAGTGACAGGCCGCAATGCCGGCCTGCAGATGATACTCGGTGATCTCCTCACCCGCAGCCGATTGCGCGAGGTGAAACATGCCGAGTGCAATCATCCGTTGATCCCAACGCGTCCGGTCCTGCTCTTTCAAGCGCAACAAATTGCCCTGTCCATCCAGCCGTGTCGGATTGCGCGCACTGTTCAACAACATCAACGCCAGCAATGCATGCGTCTTCGGCTGATTACCCGCCGCATGTTCCGCCAGCAAAACCGTCAGCCGGATCGCCTCGTAACAAACTTCTTCCCGCACCAGTTTTTCGCCGCTCGAGGCCTTGTATCCTTCATTAAAAAGCAAGTAGAGCGATTGCAACACATTATCCAACCGCCGCGTCAACTCTTCGCCTGTTGGTATTTCAAAAGGGATCCGGGCATCGCGAATCTTTTGCTTCGCCCGCGTCAACCGCTTGGCAATCGCCGCTTCCGTCGTCAGAAACGCTTTGGCAATTTCCAACGGGCTGAACCCGCACAATGTTTTCAACGTAAGGGCGACCTGATCGTCTGCCGGAACCAACGGATGACAGCAGACGAACATCATTCGCAAGCCGTCATCCTTGATTTCATTGTCCAGCAATGCCGCATCCCCTGCAGAAGGTTCAGCCGACCATTGCTCCATGAACGTCGTGATTTGCGATTGCTTCTCGAGAAAGAGCTTTTCCCGTCGGATGACATCCAGCGCCAAATTCTTCGCCGTTTGCGTCAACCATGCGGCAGGGTTCCTGGGAATGCCATAATAAGGCCAGGTCTGTAACGCCCGGATCAAAGCTTCCTGCACCACGTCCTCCGCCAACTGCAACCGCTCGAAGCCGAAGATGCCCGTGAGCACGGACACCAACTTTCCCGCCTCGTGACGGAAGAGATGATCCGCCAACCGGGAAATGTCACCGGTTGGCGGCGGAGTTGTGATGTCAGCAGTCTGACTCATGCGCTCAAGCATTCGCACCGGCAAGCTGTCCCGCACCCGAGGCAAGTTCCAAAGCGCGCTCACGCATCATGCACTTCTCGGCAACTGGCCGCACTTCGACGATCGCGCCGTAGTCAAGACCGGGACATTGCCTGGCGATTTCCAGCGCTTCATCCATGCCATCCACGTGCAGGTAAAAATAACCACCCACCGCTTCTTTCGCCTCTGCGAAAGGACCGTCGGCCACCGTCCGGCCCTTCTTGCCGGAAACTACCTTGCCTTCATTCATCAGCGGGTGACCGGAGGAAACCTTTCCTTCCTGCGTCAACCGTTGAAACCAGGCCATCCAATCTGATGCCACCTGTTGAATCTGTTCCGGGGAAAGTTTGTCACCCCAGTTAGTGCCGCGGAATAACAACATGTAATCGGATTTAGGAGTTAGTTCGCTCATAGATAAGTATTGTTAGTGTGTTAGTGATATTGTCAAGCCGCCACCTTCAGCAATTTTTCCTTGGCCCGTTGGAAGATGGGACATTCCTCCAGCACAGGCCGGACTTCGATGGTCACGCCATAATCCAGAGTGGGCCATCCTTTTGCCAGTGCCACCACTTCCTCCAGACTGTTTGCCTCAAGGAGCAGATAACCGCCCACCGCCTCCTTCGATTCCGCGAAAGGGCCGTCCGACACCGTCCTTACTTTCTTCCCGGAAATAGTCTTGCCTTCCGCACCCAGCGGCTGGCCGGCTTTGTACATCCCTTTTTGTTTCAATCCGTCAAACCATGTCATGACTTGGTTCATCACTTGTTGAAGCTCTTCCGGCGAAAGACCTTTGTCCCAATGCGGCCCCCGGAATAACAACATGTAATCTGCTTTCGGTTTTTGTATGCTCATATGTTTGTCTGTCGTTTGGTCATTGATGTTACTGTCCGTTCAATGGTACGACGAACGAGGAGGCGGACTTAGGACATTGGTTTTGCAGCCAACAATGTCGCGTAATTCTTCCGGCAGGCATATGCGAGGAATAAATTTGCCAGGAATAGTGGTATCGCGATAGGCAGTCCTTCCGGGGTGAGAGTTGCGTTGGTCAGGAGAATATTCAAGGTAATGGGAAAGATCACTACCGTGGCAAGCGGAACGAAGCGTCCAGCAATGAAAGCAATTCCGCAAACAAGTTCAGTCACCTTTATCAAGGTCATCAAATAATGGGTGGCCATGATGCCTTCCATGAAAGTCTTAACACCACCCTTTAACTCAGGTTGTGGAACGAGGTTCAAGAGAAACACTATGGATGCAAACAGGAACATTAATCCCATCAGGACGCGGACAATAATCACTACGATTTTCATATTTTGCCTATCTGCTTTGATTTGAATTACAACTGCGTGAACCGACACGGACAAAAGTTATTTGCATTTGGCGGGCGACCCTAGCCGCCCGCCATGGCGCCCACGATCAGGAATGGCTCCGCACCTGTGATGACGGCGTCCGGCAACGTCGCATTTGGCGGTTCATGAGAGAGGTCCTGTTCGCACGCGAAGAAGCGCACGAATGGACGGCGCTGCAATGTGACATGGTCACGAATGGTCCCGCGCAAGACCGGAAATCGTGATTCAAGCGCATCAAGGACAGATCCCAACGTTATGGGATCCGCAACCTCAAGCCGCACCTCGCCGTCAACGCGCGCCAGCGTGCGCAGATGAAATGGCAGCACAACTCGAATCATGGCAATGTCTGGACTTCGACCGACAAAACCGCCGGCAGATCGCGAACGATTGGATTCCAGGAGTCGCCACTATCTGCGGAAACGTAAACCTGCCCGCCAGTCGTGCCAAAATAGATGCCGCACTTGTCGAGCGAATCCACCGCCATGGCATCGCGCAGCACATTGACGTAGCAATCCTTTTGCGGAAGGCCCTTCGTGAGCGCTTCCCATTCGTTGCCACCCGATCGACTGCGGTAGACGCGCAATTTGCCGTCCGGCGGATAATGTTCGGAATCACTCTTGATCGGCACGACGTAAATCGTATTCGGTTCATGCGCGTGAACATCGATAGGGAAGCCGAAGTCCGACGGAAGATTCCCGCTCACCTCACTCCACATGTCGCCGGCATTGTCACTGCGCATGACGTCCCAATGTTTCTGCATGAACAAAATCTCCGGGCGCGATGGATGCATGGCGATACGATGGACACAGTGTCCCACTTCAGCATCGGGATCAGGAAGCTCCCATTTGGATTTCAACCCGCGGTTGATGGGCTTCCATGTCTTGCCGGCATCATCGGTGCGAAACGCGCCAGCGGCTGAGATGGCAATGAACATTCGATTTGGATTCTTTTGATCCAGAATGATGGTATGCACCGCCATGCCACCTGCGCCGGGTTGCCAGAGATTTCCCTTGGTCGCACGCAGTCCCGAAAGCTCCTGCCAGGTTTTGCCGCCGTTCACCGTTTTGAAGATCGCGGCATCTTCTGCGCCTGCATAAACCGTGTCCGGATCGGTCAGGGAAGGTTCGAGATGCCAGATGCGTTTGAATTCCCACGGGTGTTGCGTGCCGTCGTACCACTTGTGAGTGCCCACTTCGCCTTCGTAAACAAACTTGTTGCTCTCACCCTGGGGCATGCCCTCAGGAGTTGTCGTCGGCCCACCACCGGGAGTCTCCCAGGTTTTTCCGCCGTCGTTGGATTGCTGAATAATCTGGCCGAACCAGCCGCTGGATTGCGACGCATAAATGCGGTTCGGATCAACCGGCGAACCTTTGAGGTGATACATCTCCCAACCGGCGAAATGCGGCCCGCTAACTTCCCAATTCTGCCGCTTGCCATCCGCTGTCAGGATGAATGCGCCTTTCTTCGTGCCAACCAATACCCGGACTTTACTCATGGTTTTCTCCTATTTGATTTATCTATGGTGGTGGTTTCTATCGAGCTGCCGTTCTCCACGATGCGAGCTTTTACCAGCTTCCGCACCAGAGTGGCTGGTAACGGATTGGCTGGTTGAAAGCGGATTGTGCCCTTGCTGATATCAAAGCCCTTGAGTTCGTCATGATAGGTTGCGACCGTGGAGGAACTCATAAGGTAAAAGGCGCAATGATTCGCCGTCGCGCCAAAGGCCACGAGCATTCCGTTTTGACGAAAAGCAGGGAGTTGATAGCTGATGCACTCCTCCGCCTCAGGCGCTGCCGCGTTGATGATCTTGCGGAGTTTCTCGAGCGCGCCTCTTTGGTCAGCGCTCAAGGCTGAAAGATACTCGTCGATGGTCGTGGGCTTTGCCTTCAATGCGGGCATAAAGGTTACGTCGCTTATTTCTGCTGGTATGCCTTTTTCAACTTCTTAATGTCAAGCTTTGTCATTTTGAGCATGGCCTGCATCACGCGTTGCGATTTCACGGGATCCTTGTCGCCCAGCAGTTCGATCAATATCGGAGGAACGATCTGCCAGGACACGCCAAATTTATCTCTAAGCCACCCGCACTGCAGCGTTTCACCGCCACCTGCTGAAAGCTTCTTCCAATAGTAATCGATTTCCTTTTGCGTCTCGCATTTCACAAAGAACGAGATGGCGGGCGAGAACTTGAATGACGGTCCACCGTTGAGTGCGTAGAATTCCTGGCCGTTTAGCTGGAAGATTGCCGACATCACTGTCCCTTTTGGACCAGGACCGGCTTCGCCGTATTTGGTAACGCTCACAATCTTCGACTTTTTGAAGATCGAAGTATAAAACTTCATAGCCTCTTCGGCCTCATTATCGAACCAGAGAAATGGAGTGATCTTTTGCATTCATTTAACCTTTCAACCAAATGTGTTGAGGTCCTGCTTTCAATGTTTCTCCACGTAAGCAGCAAGTTGCTCGAATGTTCCGCTCCAACCCTGATTCATGCCGCCGGCCTCGAGTGCGCTGTCGAAGGTCTTCTGCTCAGCTTCCGTCGCATTCAGCGGTTGCCACTCGATTGTGAGCGTGGTCTTGCCATCTTTTTCAGTGAGCGTACAGGTCGAAAGCATTTCCAGCGGCCAGGTGGCAGCCATGGGATGACGGGTGGTGCCGCCGGCTTCATCAGAGAAGGAGTTAACCCAAACAATTTTTTCCAGTGCGACGATTTCGCGATAAACGAACTTGCCCCACAGCTTGTTGCCATCGGGACCTTGCAGGCAGTAGTGAAACGTTCCGCCGGGCCGAAAGTCCAATTTGGCAGTGAGCATTGTGAAGCCCTTTGGTCCGAACCATTGCATCAGGCGTTCGCGTTCCGTCCAGGCTTTCCACATCAGCTCACGCGGCGCGTTAAAGGTGCGCGAAAGGACGAACGGCTTTTCGGTTGTCTTCTCTGTTGGATTGTTCTTTCCTGGGTTCATGATGTTCGAATCTGTGATTTAGTTCTGTTTTATTTCTACAACGAACGAAGCAGTTCGTTAAGGACATCTTTGTTACGATTTGTGGTTCGAAGTTTGGCGCAAAGCCGAAGCCTCATGCTAGCATCGCAGCGGAATGAGGGTGCGCAACCGGGCATCGCGCAGGAAGAGCCCGCCCCAAAGCAGCACGGCAACATAAACCGGGAATAGAATGTGGCTACAGAGCGGGTTGCCCACACGCACTTGCGAAGCAATGGCTCCGCCAAGATAGCCGGTTAACAGGATTGCACCAAGAATGGAGGTACGCGGAATGGCATAAAGGAGGGTGCAGATGGTCAGGACGATTCCAAGGGGGAAAATAACGCTCTCGGGATACCCGAGCTCGACTGTTCCCTTCACGACTGGCGCCGGCTTCACCAATTTTCCAACGCCGTCCATGAGCATGAATAGCGTGATCAGGGCGCTCATGATGCGCCCGGTCCAGAGCGCCTTCCGCCCGACGGGAATGGTTTGAGCTGGTTTATCCTGGTTAATGGTCGTGTTTTCTTCCATCCGCGCCCTCCATTCGATACTTTCTTAATGGCTGGGAGACAGCGAGGCTCTTATTGCTCCTGCGGCACGATCACCATCCAGAATACGCCGAAGCGATCAGCAACCATGCCGAAACTTGGCGAGTAGAATGTTTTGGTAAGCGGCATCTCTACCTTCCCGCCGGCAGACAGGGCGGCAAAGAACTTTTCAGCTTCGGCTGGAGTCTTAACCGAGAGCGAGAGAGCGAATCCTTGGAAGTTCGGCTTGCCGGAGCAACGACCGTCAGAACCCATCACGACCGTGTCACCGATACGGAAACTCACATGCATTATCTTGTTTCCATCGGCTGGCTGGCAACCGGGGGATTGTTCGGGGCTCTCCTTGAAGCGCATGAGCATCATCACCTCGGCTCCAAGTGCCTGCTTGTAGAATTCGAGCGCCTCCTCACAGCGGCCTTCAAAGAACAAATAAGGTTGAACCAGTTTGGTAAGAGTATGTTTTGTTGTGGTCATAGTTTTATTATTTTCGTGTTAACAATTGATTTTACTTTCAGTTCATCTATACAACGAACGAAATGGGAGGGTTAGGACATGGTTGAGAAATTTCTTTTTGCGTTGTAATTCGCGTATAACCAGCCGGTTATGAAATAATGTCAGATCCAATTCCAGAAGATTGAAATTCTTCTCTTTTCCGATTTCTCCACCGGCAATGTTCGCTTCGATGCCACCGTGTGTGTTCATTTCGGTGCTTCCTGGTTCACGGATTTGGCTGAAACGTAATTCGAGAGACTGTCGAGGCATTCGGTCCAGCCACCCTGATACTCGTTCCGTTCCTCCGTCGTTTCGAAGTTGGCCTGACGCAATGCAAACTTGGTTTTCCCGTCATGCTCGGCAAAAGTTACGGTTACCACTGAACTGTTTCCGGGTTTGTCTCCGGCCGGCTCACGCTCCCAAGTGAAAACAATCCGCTCGGGCTCCACGATTTCGCGATAGACGCCTGACAGCCAATAGTCGATGCCCTCGGGCGAGCGCATGCAAAGCCGGTAGGCACCACCCGGACGAAAATCCATCTCGCAGGACGGCAGCGTAAAGTCCTTCCGTCCCCACCAGCGAACCAGGTATTCAGGCTGCGTCCATACTTTGAAGACAAGGCTGGGCGGCGCATCGAAGACGCGTGTGATGAGGAGAACGCGATCGGAGGTTTCTGTGGCCGGATTACTTTTTCTTTCGGTCATTTTTTTTCTCCTCTGCTTGTAATTCCCGTAAATATTCTTCGAGACGATCGAAACTCTCTTCCCAGAAAAGTCGATAATGCTCAAGCCAGTCCATGGCCTCCTTCATTGGCTTGGCCGTGAGTCGGCAGGGACGCCATTGGGCGTGGCGACCGCGTGAGATGAGGTTGGCGCGCTCAAGCACCTTGAGATGTTTGGTGATCGCGGGAGCGCTCATATCGAAGGGTCTGGCCAGCTCCTTGACCGAGACCTCGCCATTGGCGAGGCGGGACAGGATCGCGCGCCGAGTGGGGTCGGCGAGGGCAGCGAAAGTTGTACTTAGGTGATCTGGGGACATCTTTTATTAATTAACCGGATGGTTAAATACACTGGCAGTCCACAAATTGTCAAGCGCTCTTGTTTTTGTGACCTTAATTCTCGCCACCGACTCTCTGTAGCGCGTTTACTTTGCTTTTCCGTCCACTTCCCAGAGGGCAAAAGTGTTTTTCTCCGTATCCTGGCAGATGACAAAGTAACCCATCTGTGGCACCGCAGTCTTGGGCTTGCAGATATTGCCCCCGAGTTTTACGACCTTTGCCGCCGATTTGTCCACCGACTCAACGCTGATGTAGTTGGTAATGGTATGGTCCTTGTGCATGCGGTTCATCAGACCGCCATCGGGTGTGTCATTGGCACCACCCGTATCTATATGCAGATAATCCTTCATTCCGGGAAATTTTTTGATTTTCCAGCCGAATAGTGAGCTGTAAAATTTCTTCGCGCGTGCGGTGTTGTCGGCCGGAATTTCGAACCAGACGATGCTTGAAGCTTTGGATTTCTTTGGTTTGCTCATATTTGTCTTTAATTGAATGGTTGATTGTTTGCGTTCTTTCCAAGATACAACGAACGAGCGCCGCTCTCCAGGACTTCAAATTATTTTAGCTCTTTTCATTGATGAAACGGCTGGCGCAAAGGAGAGTCAATTGACGTAAACGCGCTACCCCTGATTTTAAGGCGAAATTAAGCGTGCCAGGTGGCCAAATGCATCTTTCGAAAATAAATCTTCCAGCTTGTCCGCTTTCCAGCCGTCGGTGGAGATATCTATAGTAAACACATCACTGACATGGACGACTGGCAACTCATTCAAGACTACGCGCGAAGCGGTTCCGAAACCGCGTTTCATACCCTGGTCGGACGAAACCTTAACCTTGTGCATTCCTGTGCCTTGCGCCTGGTAAGCGATCCGCACCTCGCTGAAGAAATCACGCAGGCCGTTTTCATTTTGCTGGCCCGTAAAGCTCATACCATGCGACCTGGCGTCGCCATTCCCGGTTGGCTGTTTCGCACCACCCGCTTTGTCGCCGCTCGTGCCCTGCGCACCGAACACCGCCGTCAACAACGAGACCAGGAAGCCTTTGCCATGCAACACAGCGCCACTCCCGATGATACCTGGAAGCGAATCGCTCCTCTGCTTGACGACGCTCTTGAGCAACTCGGCGAAACCGATCGCAATGCCGTTCTACTCCGCTTCATGCAGGAGAGAAATCATCGCGAAGTCGGCGAGGCGCTCGGATTCTCTGAGGAGGCAGCGCGGAAACGGGTGGATCGCGCTCTCGAAAAACTCCGCGGTTTCTTCACCAGTCATGGGTTTACTCTCTCTGCCGCCTTGTTGGCTTCGACGCTCGTCGCCAATGCTGCCAAGGCATCGTCGACCATTCATGCCGGTTCCATCAGTTCCGCGGCTGTTGCGGGTGCCTCAACTGCTGCGGCTGCAACTCTGCCTGCACTCGTTGCTGAAACGTTGGCTGCCTGGCGGTGGTCAAAGCTCAAGATCGCTGCCAGCATCGTCGCTGCAGGCACCGCCGCTCTTCTGCTCATGATGATTTGGAAACCTTCCACAAGTTTGGCAACTGTTCGCGCAGCGGTTGGCACAAATTCCAACACAATTGCCAACTCCCAGACCAGTTCAGTTCCCAAGGCGAGATCAGTCGTCTCCAGCGGAAAAACCAATCGCACTGTAAAAGGCAAGGCACTTCTATTCCATGTGGTTGCCAAAGACACTGGGGAACCCATCGCCAATGCCAAACTCGCCATCAACTCCGTTTACAGCGGGAAGTGGGAGAGTCGCTTCGATCTTTCCACCGACCAAACGGGCACCTGCCCGGTACCGCTGCCCAATGGCCTTGGACGTTTGGACGTCGGCGTGCTTGCTCCCGGTTGGGGCGCGCGTTACGCCACATGGCGAACCGACGCGGATCCAATACCCAATGAATACACCCTCAAGTTGGAGCGCGTGACCAACTCAGTCGGCGGCTGGTTACGAGACGAGGAGGGGCGACCTGTCACTGATGCGGAAATCTGGATTCAATTCGGCGGCAATGGCGATGCTTCATTCCGGGAGACACCCCGCGAACGCGTCGGAGTGTTTCAGAAAGCTCCGGTGGCGAAATCGGACCGCGGCGGGCACTGGAGTGCCAGCATCATTCCGTCTGAGAATCCGGGCTTTGAACTGGAAGCCAGGCATCCCGATTTTGCAGTTACTTCCATTGAAGCAAGCTATCCAGGTGATAACCGGGAAAAAATACAACGATTATGGAAGGGGACTCTGACCACCATCATGGAGAATGGTGTAACCCTGACTGGCAATGTCATCGATGAAGCTGGCCGCCCCATTCACGGAGCCCAAATCGCCCACGAGCCCTTCACCACCAAACCATTGCTTGCAAAGGCGGGCCCGAACGGAGAGTTCTCGATTCCCGGGCTGGAATCAGACGAATTCGATTTTACCGTCACAGCAGATGGCTTTGCGCCTGAATATCGCAAAGTTACTGTGGCGCACGGAATGGAACCGGTGAATGTCCAGCTCCGTCCCGGAGCACTCTTGAAATTGCTGGTGATGGATGATCAAGGCGCCCCGGTGCCTGATGCCACAGTTGGACTCGAACAATGGGGGGAGCATCGTCAAGTGCTCGATTGGAAAAGTAAAACCGATGCCAATGGCCGCATCGAATGGAACTCCGCACCTCCCCAGGATACTTTGGAGCTCTACGCCAAGAAGGAGGGCTGGTGCTATACCCGCTCTGTGCACGTGATAGCGGACGGTCAGGAACACACCATTAAGGTGGAACGTGAACTGAACCTGTCCGCCCACGTCACGGACTCAGACAACGGCCAACCCATCGCCGCGTTCAATGCCGTTCCTGGTTACGGAGAAGGTTCGGGTGAGGCCGTGTGGTGGAGGGGGAGCACCAGAAAGGGAGCCAACGGCATGGTAAAGGTCCTCTATGAAGAAACCCGTAAACCCTGGCGCGTTCGCATCGAAGCAGAAGGTTACCTGCCATTTATTTCCGATGAATTGAACCCGGATTTCTCCGGCACTCTCGAGGTGGCCCTCAAGCCTGTTTCCATTGACAACGTCGTGCGCGGAACAGTTTTCCTGCCGGATGGCAAACCTGCGGCCAATGCGCAAGTAGCGCTGCTTTCACTTGATTACGGGGTGACGCTCGACCGCGCCAAAATGTCAGATTCGGGATTGGGATACGGCATTCTGACCAATGCTGATGCGGCCGGCTTGTTTGTCTTTCCAGCCAATCCGCGCGCGCATTCCGTGGTCGCCGTCTCGGCGGCGGGTTACGCAAAGGTGCGTGTCCACAGTCCTAAGGAGCCGGTTGCGCTTCAGCTCCAGCCGTGGGGGCGCATCGAAGGAAGTGTTGCTTTCAGCGCCCGTTCGCACAGCATCGACTCCGTGGTGTTGATGGACGACAAGGCAATGAATTATCAAGGTTCGGTCCGGCTCGGGAATGCGTTCTATGTGAAGCCCGATTCCTCCGGTCGCTTTGCTTTCGAAAATGTGCCGCCCGGCCAGTTCAGTGTTAACATCAATCGGGGGCTGGGGATTCCATTCTGTCATCGCACATTGGTCACAATTCGTCCCGGTGAAACCAGCAGTGTGGAAGTCGGCGCGAAGGGCAGAACTGTGGTTGGCCAGCTCGCGGCTGCACCCGGACAGATAACCAACTGGGTCAAGCAAGTCGAGTTTGCCAACCTGCTCCCAACCACTCAACCTTCCAGGCCACCTTCAAATCTAACTGTTGATGCTGCCGCACTTTGGGCCGTGGACTATTGGCAGTCCGCTGCCGCCGCCGAATATAACCAGCATTCAGGACCCTTCGGAGTTGTCTTCGCTGCTGATGGTACTTTCCGGGCGGAAGCAGTTACGCCTGGCACTTATTCATTGCAGGTTGTGGCCGACAATTCTTCCCTGACAAAAGCGATCACCATACCTGATGAGCCTGCCGGTACTCCTGGCGATTACGATCTTGGCACGTTCACTCTGCCAGCGGGCACAACCGGTTCAGTGCAGGTTCGGTCATCGCATTCTGTTTCCACTTCTCAATGAGCGGCGTGGTTGGTTGTTGCCCGTGCCTCTCCTCAATGTTTACCATGGCAACAACCAACCATTTTTCCCTTATCCTCCGTTTAATTCCCATAATTAAACGGATCTAGAAATTTCTCATCGGTCGTAATGCTTGTGTCTGTCAATGTCTTCAAGAACGCCACCAACGCTGCCTTCTGTGCCGTCGTTAAATTCAAGCGTAATGCGCCCGGTGGCTGACCCGGTGGCGTCCTCAGCGGCGGTGACAGATTCGGATTGTTCACCACGCCGGAGTTATAGAACTCCACCACCTCTTCAAGCGTCGCAAACCTTCCGTCATGCATATACGGCGCGGTGAGTTCAATATTCCGCAACGAAGGCACCTTGAACAATCCCATGTCCTGCGCGCGCCCCGTCACGCCTCCAATCCCGGTATCCACGTACGGAAACTCGAGGCCGTTGTTATTAGCGACCGGTCCGGGCACAAAATTGTCCGTGCCATGACAAGCCGCGCAGGTGGCATTGCCAACCTGTCCCAGAAAAATCTGCCGCCCCAGCCGTTCCTGTGCGGTGAAATTCGCGAAACCACTGGCGACACCGTCGTCATACTTGGACTTGGTTGAAATAATCGACCGCACAAATTGCGCCAGCGCGCGGGAAACCCGGTCAGAGGTGACATCGGGAGTGCCAAAGGCTTTCGTGAACAGATTTGTGTAGAACGGTTCCGCCGCCAAACGCGGGAGAAGCGCCGGAATGGTCATCCCCATTTCAATCGGGTTCTGAATTGGTTGCAGCACCTGGTCCTCCAGCGTCGCCGCCCGTTCATCCCAGAAAAAATGCCCGCGTTGATAATACCGCGCATTCGACAACCCCATTGCATGGCGCGTCCCCTTGCTTCCATTGAAACCGGTGCTGAAGCGGTTCGGGTCCGAGAACCCATACTTCGCCACATGGCACGACGAACACGACACTGTCTGGTTCGTCGAAAGCCGTTTATCGTAAAACAAAACCCGCCCCAATGTCGCTCCTGGATCAGTCACCACGTTCGTTGCCGGGGTGTTGTCCTGGTTGATGATGGGCGCCGTTAGAAAGTTGGGCGGCAACACCGGCGCGGCGTAGTTGAAATTCGTTCCGGGGAGCAGCAGCGCATTTGCAGTGGTGCTTAATATAGTCTGTTGCGTCTCATCGTAAATGGCGCGATAAAAAAGACCCGGTCCTGACCCCACCCGACTCAGACTCAGATGATAATTTCCGTTATGAATCTTCCACGTATCCACCCCCGTCCAGGCGGTGAGATTAGTGGACGTCTGCAGCAGCCATACGTGATTGCCCGGATCGTTCACGGTGATGCTGCCGAGCGTCTGACCCGTGCCTGGAGCAATGTTTATTGAAGATCCGGCGGGCAATTGCCCGTGTGCGACTGATACGCCGAACGCAAACGCCGCCACCAGTGCGGCCATTTTGCGGGAGTTTCTGGTTTCCATATCCGCATCATTGCGCGAACCGGTCCCAGGAAAAGCTCTTTTACAATTGCTTAACCGCCTTGTGCCATATTTTACATTAGCTTAACAAAACCCGTCCTTCGTCCTCCCTTGGCAGTCGACAAAAGTTGTCTTCGACTTGGTCCATAGTGGGTGTTCAGCATCGTGCAGGCTGGTCAGGACGTTAAAACTTCGCGTTTCCCGTTTCTGGATTAGGGGCTTGGATTTCTGACCTTGCTTCCTTGGTCCACCTTTCCAGATTGGAGAGCACGTATTCGTGCTCCGAGGTAACACCCCAGCGCTCCAACGGACGCCAATACCATCGAGGATAAAGCCGCGTCCCAATGGTCGTGTGCCGCACTACACGTGTCTGGTTTCCCACACTCGACAATTCGTAGCTGGCCTCAATAAAAGAGAGCCAATGACGCCCTGGCAGCGTGCTGCCTGTAATGCGCAGCCCCATGTGATTCGGTCGCTGCCACTCCGTCACCTCTTGATTAATCAACCCATTGTGGAAATAGCAAACGCGCTTGCCGCCGACGGCAGCTTTGTCCAATTCACATTTCTGCGGTAGTGGTAATCCAACAGAGAGCAGGAAAGGTTTGGCTCCATCCAGATGATCCATTCTTTCAAGGAAGCTCCATGCTTGTTCCGGGGTGCCTGATACCATGACCTCGGACGTGAACGTTTCCCGCTGCTGCACACTTCGAAAAGGACGTTCCACCCGGTCCGCAGCTGCAATCAGAAACGGGCAGAGCAGCAAAATAACAGTGGTCGTGCTTCCCGGTCCGCCACTGCGATCGATAAACTTTCCGCGCACATGATAACCAATGAACGCTCCCAAGGCCATGCCGGCCGCAATTAACGGTGCCGCCATGAAGGCGCAAACAATTCCTTCCAGCCCCGTGACAACCAGTATGGATAGCGTAAGGACGCCGCCGGTGATGCAGCAGGCGAGTATGCGATCTGGGCGTCGCACTACCGCCGCGACCGCGAATCCGGAAACGAAAGGTACCAGGAGAAACATCACCCAACCAAACTCTCTCTGATCGCCGCGGAGCAGCAAATAGCCGCCAAATGCGAATGCAAATCCTACCAGACTTCCTAATAAAATCCCGTTGAAGACATTGCTATTACTACGCTCGGAATTCATGACGCGTCATTACCGCATACTAAGTGTTGTAAATAAAGGTGAATCATTACAGCGTCAGTCACTGTTCGAGCGTGAGCCCATGCGACATTTGTATCCAACCCCTTTCCACCAATCCCACGGAACCTGTTATTGAAAACTTTGCTCATCCCTCGTAATCTCCCAGAATAACAAAGAGAGTTTGAGACCCATGAAATTACGTTGGAAAATTGCGTTGGTGGTAGTTGTGTTGTTTTTACTTTGCGCATTCCTGGCGGCGCGATCGGGCAGCGGCGCGCGCAAGGCTCTTGAGCAGACCAAACGCTCCTTGCGGGAACAAGGTTTCAAGCTGGAATTGAAGGAGTTCAAGCTTGCCGTTCCGCCCGACCTTGGTGCCCGGGCCGCTGCCATCACCAACGCCGCATGGCTTTGTGGGCAGGATCGGAGTCTTCGACATCTGCCAGAACTGATGGTATCCATTGGAACCAATGCTGCGGTTGCGCTTTGGAAGGAATCAGAGTTGCCTGATCCTCAAACAGACAAAGACATTTGGCCTGATCTGAAAAGTGCTTTCAATGAGCAGCGTTCCGTTCTGGATTCCGCCTGTCTGGCGGCACTCGATGGTCCATTTCAATTCGAGCCGGTGAATAGAGGCGGGACCCTGCTGCTGACTTATCTGGCGGGTGTCAAAACCCTGGCCCAGACACTCGCGACTCGCACTTCCCTGGAACTGCATGATGGAAAGCCATTGGAAGCCTACACGAATTTGCTGGCTCTGACTCGTCTGACCACTGCCTGGAAGCCCGAACCTGTGGACATCACACACCTCGTGCGCATTGCCTCCGCTACAATTGCCGAAAATACAATCTGGCAGGCACTGCAAACGAATGCCTGGAGCGACGACCAGCTTGCCCGGTTGCAACAGGAGTGGGAGTCAGTTGATTATTTTAACGGGCTCCCTGAAACCGTCGCGTTGTCACGGGCGAATGCAGCTGTGCTTTGCCAGTTGGAGCGGGAGGAGTCTCTCGATCCAGGTCCGGGTCAAATTGTTGCACAGACAATTCGCTCACCAAGAGATACTTGGAATGGCATGACCTGGTTTTTCCAGCAAATCCAGTATCGTCGTAAAGGTTCTTATGAGGATGAAAATCAATTGATGCTTTACTATCGTGATCGTGAGCTTGAACTGCAGCGTGCTGTTAAATCCGCTACCTGGTTGGAAATGCGCCCACTCCCCGGTGTGACCAATCTCATTCCTTTCGTGACCAGGCAAAAAAGATCGAGGATACAATCGCTTTTGAACCTGAGACAGATGGGCATTGGCTTTCAGGGTGGTGGCTTAACCCTGCTGGGGCGGGCATCCGCTGCAGAAGCAAGACGACGAATGCTCATTACAGCGCTGGCAGTTGAACGCTACCGCCTCCGGAATGGAGCCTATCCGGAAGCACTCGATTCACTGATGCCTGCGTTTCTCAAAACTCCAGCAATTGATTTCATGGATGGGAAACCTCTCCGTTACAGCCGCACAGCGGATAGCCACTTTATTCTCTATTCGATTGGGTTGGACTGCGTTGATAACCAAGGTCAGATGACCTTGGCCGGAAGGCGGCGATTTTCAGCGCGTGTTGGCAATCAACCGGGAACGGATCTGGTCTGGCCACGCTCTGCTTCTGCGCAGGAGGTGGAAGCTGCAGCACAGCAAGCGAGCAGCCCCGGATTTGATCCTGAGAATTAATGCGAGTTCCGGGCCAAAGCAGGTCAATCCACCCTGACCGGGCATGATTTTAATTCGGCGCCCTGCGCCTTCGCTTTCATATGCTGCAGCATGGCGGCAAAGACCGCACCGCAAATGAGGACTCCGCCGATCAGGGTGCGTGCGGTTGGAATTTCATGCAACAGCACTGTCGCGAGCACGACGCTATAAACCGGTTCCAGGCTGATGACAATGCTTGCCGTTTGCGCGCGGATGTGCCTCAGGCTTGCCACGAGGAGCGATTGTAATAATGCGGTGAAAACCAGTCCCAGAAGCAGCAACAGCCAGAATGAGTTGATGGTGATTTTTTCGTGAGAGGCGAAGGCGAAAGGCAATGTGAGCAGCACGACAAATAATTGCTGATAGAACGCCACTGTCAGCGCCGGAATCGTGCGGATGGAGGAACGACTGAACAGTGACAGCAGCGCATAGGTTAGCCCGGAAAGTATGCCCCAAAGGACTCCCTGCGTGATATTATTCCGCAGATCCAGCACGGGCACGACCAATGCCAGTCCGGCCACGACCACGGCCGCGGTGATGAGGTCGACAAATTGAAACCGCTCCTTGAAGGCGAGCGGTTCAAGGAGGGTTACGAATATGGGAAAGCTGGAAAATGCCAATACTCCGACTGCCACGGTCGAAACCTGGATGGATTTGAAGAAGGTCAACCAATGCGCGGCCAGTAGGCCGCCGGAGATCATCAATGCCAGCAGTTCCTTGCGCGAATTCAACCGCACAGTGGAGCCCATCAGCCTGATGGTGATGAGCAACGCAACGCTTCCAAAGACAGTTCTTCCCGCGGTGATGATTACGGGGCTGACGTCGAGCCACTTGCCGAAAAGACCCGTGAACCCCGCCAGCACAGCGGCACCGTGTATTTGGAAAAGACCGAGTCGTTTGTTCATAATGATCAAAAATGAGCCAGGTCTGTTTATGCTCTGCTCCAAAGAATTGCGTACCCGCGCCTGTATGGCATCTACTCCACAAAGGTTAACTTTACCCGCTGGGAACGTACGACATAAAGAATCCAAACTATTGAATGGAACAGCGTGCGGAAAAGTGCCACGCCGGATACTGCAGGACCACCGTGGGCTTTTGGAATGAGTCCAGCCCCCACTTCATCGAGCGTGACCATGATGACACTGAGAACCAGGAATAGCATGAAAAATCGTGGGAAGGCGAAGCGATTTTGGAAAAATAGCACCAGGATCAGCACGGAGAAGACCAGCATGGTCAAATTGCCGAGCACCTCAAAAATTAGCAGCGGCGCCCATAGCGGATCGTAATGTGCGTTGCCGGGTGTAGTAAGAATACTCCATGACGACAGAGTGAAATAAACGCCCGCATGCTTGAGTAAAAACACAGCATAAATAATGGGTTTGAGGCAAAGGATGATGGTCAGGACAATCAACCAACCTCCGATTCCTTTCAATTCGTGGATTATCAATGGTGGTTCGTTGGCGTGGTATTGTGGCCTGTAATGATGGGCAATCACGGCCGCAACGGTCGCCAACACAAAGTACATTCCTGCCATGGCCAGGATGCTCCAATTCACCTGGAAAGGCTCTGCCGGTTTCGGTGCGTCCGGCGTGACATTGGGATGCTGGATGCCGTAGCCCACCACCGCGCGAATCTTCTTCAGGTTCTCGAGATGTTCGGGCACCTCCTTCGTTGGCACTTCATCGGCCAGACTCTCAAGTTCGTAATGGAGCCTCAACAGCCGATTCGTATAATTCACCTGCCGCTCAAATCGCAACGCCTTTTCCTCCACTTGTTTCGTCTCGTTTTGCAGATTGTAATCCTGCGGCAATCGTATTTCCGTGTTTTGCACGTAATGCCAGGGATGCACTATGCCGAGCGGCATCGATCGAAACGAGGTTTCAGGTCGCTTGACGAAGGGTAATATTTCATCCGGATAAAACCAGGTGCTCCATTTCCTGGTGTCATCGGACAATTCGTAGATATCTTTTACTTCGTAATGCTCAATGAGGATGAAAATGTTGCGTTGTTGGTCATCCTGCGACTCCATTGGCCGGGTCATCTTGATTTTCGGATATCTCTTGGCCGATTGATTGAGGAGGGTTTTTTCCAATTCCTCGCGGCGGGAGTTGGAAAAACTTGCCCGCATATGGTCGGCAGAGAGACCCTCGTAGGTGGTTGTGACCTCGTACTGGATTGGTGAATTGTAGCTCTTGATGTTGAATGACTCGTTGACAGTTGTTTTTGGCAGGCCGGCTTTCGGGGCTGGAATGAGGCAGAGGTCGGTTGTCCCAGGTTTGATGATTAAACCGCGCGCATAATCTGGAAAATAAAGATCCTTCAAATGCCCTCGTTGAAAAGAGCGTGTCGGGTCCACCCAAATATTATTGCCGTTCACCTTCACCAGGGCCACCACGTGATTGAACGCATATGGTGAAGGAGCCCATTCATCCAGATGTTGCCGCCGGGAGGTATGTACCAGCACCGGATGAGCTTCGATTCCCATTTCATGCAGCATCGTGCAGAACAGGGATACCTTGTCTTTGCAATCGCCAAATCGGCGCGCGAAAACCACTCCAGGCTCACTTGGCCGATGTGAGCCCGGTCCGATCTCCATTCCCAGATACCGCACCTCGTCCTGCACAAACCGCAGTGCCGCCTGCACCTGATCTTCCGGTTCCCCGGCCAGCCGCCAGGCAGCGATCTTTTGGCGCAATTCATCCGGCAGTGGTTTGGTTGATACGTAAAGGGGCAGCGCCCATTCAACTACATCTTTCCAACTGGAGAATTCCGTGAGTTGAATCCAACCAAAAGGATTGTATCCCAGCGGAGTTGTATCTTCCACAACCACAGGAGTGCGCCGCTTGATTTCCCAGGTATAGTCGTCCACCCCCTCCAGATGCGTTACTTCCGGCCGCACTTCCGTCTGGTGTTGCTTCACTATCAGCTTCTTCTCCGCAGGCCATAACACGCGATAAACCTGTTTTTGCACCGGCACTGACCAATCCACCAGGAAGGAATGGATAAAATGCCCACCCATTACGGGGTTGCTTCCCCGGATGGTCCAACCGTATTCGAGAATGTCGCCAACCCGCACATCTTCCACGAACAGCACCGCCGACAGTGTTCCATTATACTGATGCCGCTCCAGTTCAGTCTCCTGCTGAAAAACTTTGATTTTCTCGGGCTCCAACCGATCATATATTTTATCCCCACGCCGCAGGACGATAAAATTCAGGTCGAGCCTTTGATAGGTGGGATCAAAGCTGAAATGCACCTTTGCCCCGTCCTGGACCCCGCTTTGGCTGGTGATTTTTTTAACAACGTGCGTGTATACCTCACCCGTTCCAGCATGCTGTTGCTCTTCCAGCAATATAAAAGATTCTCCCTCGGTGCCATTGTTCTCGAAAGCTCCGGCTGACGGTTCCTCAAACGACTTCACCCATTTGGGCGGCGGTGCCATGGCAACTCCATTGGTGATGCTCTGGCCCTGCGCCACGGACGCCAGCGTGAGGCAAAACAGTGATGTCGCAATAATTAGATGGCCTAATCCCGCTCTTCCCATCGCTTCGCAAGCGTAGCGGATAGGCTGGCACCTCTTGTTAAAATCCAAATGCGTTAATAATCGCACCGCTTGCAATTACTCGAACGCCGAAAAAAATTAAACAAAAATCCTTTTGACCAAATGAGGAGTGTCGACAAACTTGAAACGATTTTGTTAATGTCCGTGCGCACGCCGGCATCGGCGTGTTGACGCCAGCAGAACCATATGAATGAAGACATAGGTGATTTAAAGAAGCAGGCCATCAAGGCGGAGGTTGACGGGAATTATGACCTCTCGATTTCCCGCTGGAATGCCGCCCTGCAATTAAATCCGCACTATGCCGAAGCCTACACCTACCGCGGCATGGCTTATGCCGCCAAGCTTGAATTGAACCAGGCGCTGGAGGATCTCGACACAGCCATCAGTCTTGGTGATTCCCGCGCGTATAGTACTCGCGGTCTGATTTACGATAAAAAAGGTGAGTTCGACAAGGCATTGGACGACTGGAAGGAGGTTGTCAGGCTTGAGCCCAAGCTCGCCAAGGCCTACCGATTCCGTGGTCGTGCTTATGCTGCCAAGGGAAACCTCGAGCAGGCCATGCAGGATTACAACCGAGCGCTGGAACTCAATCCGAAATACGCTGAGGCTTTTTTCGATCGTGCAAATGCGTATTTTCTTCAACGCAAGTTCAACGAGGCCATCAGCGATTACACAAATGCCGTCCAGTTTGAGCCTGGAAACGCCCGCTCCTTCTACGAACGCGGCGAAGCCCGTTCAGCCAAGGCTGATTGGGAGCAGGCCATCAATGATTACAGCGAAGCAGTCAGGCTCAATTCAAGAGAGGCATTGTACCTGGGTGCGCGCGGGTTTGCCTGTTACAAGACGGGCAGATTTGATCAGGCGTTAAGTGATTACGATGAGGCCATCCGTATTGATGCGAACCATTACAAAAGCTATCACGGCCGGGCGTTGATTTTTTCATCCCTGGGACAATTGGATAAAGCCTTGATGAACTTCGATGTTGCCATCAGGTTGAATGCGACACAGGCGCAGCTTTACGGCGGTCGGGGTGCAATCTGTCTGAAACTCGGCATGTTGGACCAGGCGCTGGAGGATTACCACCAACTCATCAAGCTCGATCCGAAAAATGCCATGGGCTACATGGCGCGGGCGGCAGTCCATGCCAGAAAAGGGGAGTTCAAGAAGGCGCTGGATGATTCATTGGAATCGGTCTGGTTGGATCCCATATCCGTCAAGACTCACAATTCGCTGGCCTGGCTGCTGGCGACCTGTCCCTTGGATTCCATTCGCAATGGCAGGGAAGCTTTTGAGATCGCACAAAAAGCCTGCGACTTGTCCGCCTGGAGTGACTGGCGTTCCATTGATACTCTCGCCGCCGCCTGCGCGGAAGTTCAGCGGTTTGATGAAGCGGTGGATTATCAGACGAGGGCGCTGGCCATGCGATGCACTTCCGCTCAGCAACAGCAGGAGATGCAACAACGCCTCGAGCGTTACCAAAAGCGCCGGCCCTTTCGTGATATTCCAGGGAACTAGTGATGAGTTTCAGATCGTCGCGGATTTCCCGAGCAAAAGAGAGCCTGGAGGAATTTTCCCTCACCCCCGTCCACTATGTAACCGGTCTGTACAGGTAAGGGGAGAGGGGGAACCGCCGGGCGTGGCGTGGTTGCTCAGGCCTTGTCCCGCGATTGCCGTCCTGGATTTTATTGTGCCTTCCTCCCATGCAGTTGCGAAGAATCTACTCTGTCCTGAACTCATTTTTTCGGTATCTTGAAACCGCATGAAGTGCATTGTCACGGCCGGTCCGACTTTTGAAAATCTGGATGATGTCCGGCGTCTTACGAATTTTTCCACGGGGCGGCTTGGCTCCGAGCTGGCGAATTTTCTTTCTGCGCGTGGTCACGACGTGACCTTGCTCATCGGCCAGCAGGCCACTTATCGCGGCGAACAGAGAGTGCAAAAAGTTGAAACGTTCACGACCACCGCTGATTTGCGGGACCGTTTGCAAATCTTCGCCCGGCAATCCATCGGGGCGGTTTTTCACGCGGCGGCGGTGAGTGATTTTACTTTTGGAAAAGTTTGGTCACGGTCTGCGACGGGCGAGATGGCGGAGATTAAATCCGGGAAGATTTCCACGCGACAAGGCACTTTGCTGGCTGAATTGCTTCCCACGCCGAAGATTATCGCTGAACTGCGCAACTGGTATCCAGAGGCACGCCTTGTTGGTTGGAAATATGAGGTGGAAGGTGGTCGCGAGCAGGTCATTCGACTGGGGGAGCGACAGCTCCGTGATTGCCGCACGAATGCCTGTGTGGTGAACGGCAAGGCTTATGGCGAAGGCTTCGGCCTTGTCACAGGCGAAGACAATTGCCGGCATGTTGAGGACAAGGCTGCTCTCTTCAATGCGCTTCAAGAGTTTGTAGGCAGGTAGCCCGCGAACTGTGGGTGGGCGTTTAACTTCGAAGGCCGGAGGAGAAGTGGAAGTGCCTGGTTTCTTAAAACTCGAATTTCTTGAGCTGCCTGAGCGCGAGGCGTAACGGCAGCCAGCCGAGCAGAAAGGAAAGGAGGATAAACCCGGCGATGCTCAGAAATGCCATGTCCTGCGAGGTCACCTGATCGCGCATTTCATTGGAGCCAAAGGCCAGCATCAAGACGGAACCGAGAATGTAGAAAAAACTCAATACCAGACAGAACGTCCCGCCGAAGCCGCTCACAATCTTGCTTGGATTGCCCTCTTTAAAATTTGGATACAACACGCCCAGGCCGGCTGCCAGCCCATTTAGAGTGAAAGTCATCACCGCGATCACCATGGCGAAAAACAGGATTCGTTCCCAGGTCATATCCAGCAAGTAACTCGACACCACAATCAGGGTAAGAGTCACCACGATCGAGGAACAGCTTGCCAGCCAGTACTTGGTCTTCACCACTCGCTCCAAACCCATGGGCGCCATGCCAATAATCCAGAGCCGCCGCCCCTCCAGTGAAAATTGTGGATACACAAAGCGCGTGGTGAGCGTGGCCAGATTCAGTGAGCAAGCACCGAGGTTGAGATAGGAGACGAGGTGAATCCAAAACGGACTTGCCAATTGACTCGTGAAATGGCGCAGGTTGATGATGTAAACGCCGAGCAGTCCGAACAGCAGGACGGATTGGCCCCATTGCGAGGTGTCGCGCCAGAACATCCGGGCGTCCTTGGCCAGCAGAGCGCGGGTGTCGGATTGCAGCCAGTGTAATTGGTTGAAGATTTTTTCGATCGGTCCGTGCGTGTAAGCGAGGTCTTTTTTCCGTTCGCTGGCCGCCTTGAACCACTCCCATTGCGACCAGACGCTCGCGCGGCTTTGGACCTCGGAGGCGGCATTGTAATACATTTTTCCCAGACGGGTGAAACCGAGGAAACCGAAGAACATCACGTTGCTCAAGAGCACCAGCATGAAAAAACCAGCCAGGGAGAGAACGCCTTCCGCCCATTGCAGCACGCTGCTGGTCAACCAGTAGCTGGGCAGAAAGGGGAAGAGGGAAAACCTGGTCTTTTGCAACAGTTGGTCCAGCACGGCCAGCACTCGGGTTTCGAGCATCTCGTCGGGTGTGGGTTGGGTTTTCCACCAATAGCCAGCCAGGCCGAGCAGCAACAAGGCGAATATTACCAGCGCCACCTGGAAGGTGCGCCGGTCAAGGAAGCGAGCCAGATTCACGGCCAGGAATGACCCGGCAACGCTGGGAAGCACGATGAAGAGGGCGATCAAGACCAGCGTGACGGGATAGAAATGCCACGGGACATGCCGGGTCAAGCCAAAGGCGGCCAACAGGGGAGCGATCAAAAACACGAACGCCCACGACGCCAGCAGGCTGGATTCCAGGAACTTCCAGCGAAAGATCGTTTGGGCGGGAACGGGCAGCGTCATCAGGAAGCTGGCCTCACGATTCCGGAAGAGGTTCGTGTAGCTGATAATCAAATTGCTCAACAGCAGCAGCACGAACAAAAAGGCAAAAAGCAGATATAAAAGTCGCTCGGTCAAAACGACTCCGAGCCCGGGAAAAGAGGCCACAAAGTTGAGTCCCTTGTAGAACAACCAAAACGAAAGGCCGAGATAGCCCAGGATGAAGCAAAGGATCAAGCCGGTTAGCAATCGCGATTGGCTTCGCACGGCCTTCAGGCGCCGCCAGGCTTGCAAGGTGTTGACGCGAATGAGCAGGGTAAGCGGAGCGTGGACTGCGCTGGACTGGGCGGAACCGTCAGACATCGGGGAGAGAGTAAACTATTTGGGTTTCGGGGGCAATCTCGGAGAGTGTTTGCGTACGGCGACCGGTGGGAAGAATGTTTCAGATCCGTGAGGCTTGCCGCGTGGAGTGCTTGGTTTGCTTACCCGGGGTTGCGCCCGGGGGCGGAAAGGGGAAGCAGAAATTAGAAGCGGACGCCGATTTCGACCTGTGGCCCGCGCACAACAGTGTCGATGGAAAGTGCGCGCCGCTGGAAATCGGAGGCCAGACAGCGATAGGCGACGCGGGTGTAGAAGTGGCTGGCGATGGGAAATTCAAAGCCTCCCTCGACCTGCCAGGTCAGTCGGGATGAGCTGTGAAATCCACCGACATCGGCTTTGGTGTAGAATCCGGCCGGTTTGGAAAATTGATAGTTCAAGTAAGCGCCGATAATGGGATCGGCCCAGAATGCGGAGGCTGAGGCGGCTCGATCTAGGGTGGGAAGGTTGATCGAAACATTGGCGGCCGCATAAGAGAGTTGAGCGCCGGCGAAGAGGTCCAGGGAAACGCATTCGTTTTTCAACGCGGTATAGCCGATGGCGAGATCATCAATCATGAATTTTTCGCCCAATGATGCTGAACCTCCGCGGAACAGTTCCCTGGATTCTCCAGTATCAGAAATCTTGAGGTACTGGCCGTCGGAGAAGAACAACCAGCGGTCCTTGCGGACTTCCAGGTTCAGCGCCGCGGCAAAATCCAGGGAGTCGAGAGTGTCGATGAAGCTCTGGTCGAGGTGTACTTTCCGGTTGAAAGCGCCAATGGTGCCGTGGGTACCGGCAGCCCAAATAGGGATGCCGAGGCGAAAATTCCAATCCTCGGTGTCCGGGATCTGCCCTTGCGCTTGGGCCGCTGCGACTGAAAACACTCCAAGCACAATCACGATGGCCAGACGAACGAAGTTGAATACCATTCTCCCCATGTGCGGAGATTAGAATTTTGGGACGAGAGTGTCAGTGGGGTAAAACCCCTGGTTGGGCATTGCGGGCACTCGACGCGGAATGCGGGCTGGCTTACTCGCATGCTTTCAGCGTGCGGGGATGTGGGAGTCCTCTGCTGATTCGTGACGTGCACCATAGCCATGGCGATTGACATCAGTGATGTGTTTGATGTGCACAACTCTCATAAAATCTGTCTGGCTAACCAAACGGTAATCCCGGCAGTGGTGAGTAATGCTCCAAAAGCAACTATCATTGGTAAAATAATGTAAGCAAACAAAAACAGCCAACCGAGCGAAGTTCTCGATTGCGAAGCAGAGGTTGCCAATAATAAATAGGACAGCCGCTGAACCACATACCCAGCAGCAAAACCAATGGCCGTCCCAAGAACTACAAATAACATTGTGGACCAGCCAGCCTTTTCGGACGCCGCAGCTAAACCAGCAGCGGCAGGACATCCTAAAATCGTGAAAACCGTCATCGTGTCGGCTAGGTTCAAATCGGAGTGCGGCTTGCGAGGCATCGTAATCGATTCTGTATGATAAGCAATCCTGGTTGCTGAGGAAACGGGATGCTCACTTTGCTCGCGCCGCGTTGCGGCAAAGTGTGGGGAAGGATGGATGAGTTACCAGGGGTTTCACCCCTGGCTGATTTGGAACGCCCCGTTGGGGCTGGGAAACGAAGAGGTAGTGGAACTCTGTTCCTTTAATGATGAACAGATATTGGAAGGCCGTCTTACTGGCACGCTTTTGGCGTGTGGGCGAACAAGGTCTGCTATTTTGGAAAGACCTGCTTCCCATCAAGAATAAGCCTTTTAAGGTCGAGCGTCTGATCATCAAAAGTAGCAATGGCATTGTGATCGCCACTCGGACTGGAAAGATCCAGTTGAATTTCCTCATTATCGAGAACGGAAACCTTATTTACTCGTGGCACACCAACCCCGCTGCTCGTCGGTGTCAGCTGAAAGAACTCCTCACCGAGCGCTCCATAAAAATTCAGCGGATGGAAAGCCGTTAACATCTCCGGTGTAATTTTCTCATCAACCATTTTCCAAATATCGGACATGTTTGTCAGGGTAGATGCACTATCAATTTTTAGCATTTCCTTGGACCCGAAAATTACCCCAGTGCCAAATGAAAATCCAGCAATACCATGTTTCGTCGAAACATAAAGTTCATGCATTTCCCCCACCCAAAGCTGCTTCGTCTGGTCGTCACGAAATACCACAACTCCAAAATCCTGTTGCTGTTTGCTGGGAAACGTCACCCAGTAAATAGCCAGCTCAGAATTTACAGTTCTCGTGCCTGACCTGGAAATCAATTTTACCTTTGAAGGTTTCGGAACTTCTCTGAGTTTTTTAGACAACAAGTGTTGTGGAGCATTTGTCTGGGCGGGGACGGCTTGAAGGATGCTGATGATTATGAATGCGAAGAGAAGAATGGGGGATTGTTTGCTGCTGATCAGGCACGTACATAGTGCTCCGTTGTATTGTTTTGCTTTTGACGCAAGTGAAGCCATTTGTGGGCCCGGTTTAAGAATCCTCGTTTTTGTGATTGTCTCCATGTCTCTCATTATATCGTGCTGCGATGGAGCGGTTACGAGTTTGATATTGTAAAAATTGTGTAATAATCGCGGTTTTCAAAAAGTCGTGATAGCAGGGCAATCTTCTGACACACACCGGAATTGAGATGCTCACTTTGCTCGCGCCGCGGTGCGTGTGCTTGCGCACGGCCACAAGCCCGAGGAACGGGCTGGATCCCGGGCTGTCTTACTCGCACACTTTCAGCGTGCGGAGGAACAAGGTCTGCTATTTTGGAAAGACCTGCTTCCCATCCAGAATAAGCTTCTTAAGATTGAGCGTTTGATCGTCAAAAGTAGCTATGGCGTTGTAATCGCCACCTGGGCTGGAAATATCCAGTTGAATTTCCCCTTTATGTAGAACGGAAACCTTGTTAACCCGTGGCCTGCCAGGAGCACTGCTCGTTGGTGACAACAGCAAGAAGGTATCGTCGAGTGCTCCGTGAAAATCCAGTGGAGGATGGAAATCCACCAACATTTCTGGTGTAATTGTCTCATCAACAATTCTCCAAATATCGGATAGATTTGTAAGGCTAGATTCGTCCTCAATCTTCAGCATTCCCCTGGAGTCGAAAATTGCTCCGGGAAGAACTTTCAATCCAATCAAACCGTGTTCTGTCGAGACATACAAATCCTGCTCTTTACCCACCCAAAGTTGTTTCGTCTGGTCGTCACGAAATACCTCCAATCCAACAGTTGTTTGCCTCCCGTTACGAAGCGTCACCGAGTAAATTGCACGCTCAGAATCTACAGTTGTTGAGCCTGACCTCGAAATCAATTTCGCCCTGGAAGGCTTCGGAGCTCCTATGAGTTTTTTAGACAACAAGTGCCGTGGGGCATTTGTCTGGGCGGAAGCGGCCTGAACGCTGCCGATGATCAGCAAAGTAAGGAGAAGAAGCCGAAACATTTTGGTTTAGATCAGGTGTGAATGTGGACGGCTCTGTTCGCACCGCGGCGAAGGCCGGATTTGAAACAGGCGCTCCGGGGGCAAAGGCAGAATAAGTTCGCTATTTGGAAACACTTGTTTCCCATCGAGAGTGGCTTTTTTGAGTTCGAGGGTCTGATCGTCAAAAATACCTATTGCCCTGTGTTCACGATCGGGGCTGGAAATATCGATTTGAATATCGTTGTTTCCGAGGAGAGTGATGCTGTTAATTTTGATGCTGCCCAAGCTGCAGCTGGCTGATAGAAGCCAAGGGAACTTTTCATCCAGACCTCCCTGAAAAAGGGCGTGCGAAAAAAGGACCTGCGAATTGAGATTCGATAACATCTCTGAATCAACTTTCTCATCAATCAATTTCCAAATGTCGTGGAGGTTCGTTGAACTGATGCCGGGATCGATCTTCATCATGGGTTTGCTCCAATACACGGCTCCGGCACCGGGTCTAAACCCAATGATTCCATGGGCAGTCGCGACATAGACATAATAATGTGGACCTACCCAGAACTGTTTAGTTTGTGGGTCACGAAATATGGTTATCTGTGTGGGCATCCTTCTTCCAAAAACATCGTACATGATGCTCTCTGAATCCACGGTGGTCGGGCCCGATGGGAGGATCAATTCCAACTTTCCAATGGTTGGGGTTTCATTGAGTTTTTTGGGCGGGAAGTGTGGTTGATCGCTTGTCTGCGCGGAGGCGATCCGGACGGTGGTGGTGATCAGGAAAGCGATGAGAAAAACTCGAAGCTTTTTGAGGTTGAGTTGCAGGGGTTGTTTGAGAATCTTCTTTTTTATGATTGTCTCCATGGCTCTCAGTATATCGTGCTGCAGAGGAGCGATTGCGAGCTTCAGATTGTAAAAGTTGTGTAATGAAGGTAGTTTTCAAAAATTCGTGATAGCAGGGCAATCTTCCGACCCGCACCGGATTTGGGATGCTCGCTTTGCTCGCGCCGCGATGCGGCAGATTGTGGGGGAATTGAGGGGATGTTTACCCGGGGTTGCGCCCGAGGGACGGGCTGGGCCCCGGGCTGTCTTACTTGCACGCTTTCAGCGTGCGGAAATGGGGGAGTTGAAGGTTGCGTTTGTGGTTGGCTGATGTGTCAGTCCCATACTAAAAACCATCCAGGCTGGTCGTTGGAATACTCGCGTGGCATCTCTGCCCCCGGTCTCTCTTCTCGATAAAACTCCGATCGGAGTTCCCTCGCCCAATTTGCGATAACCGCCTCATCCACTGACCCGGCCACGAAAACGCGGTCACTATACGGCTCTAACTCGCTATCTGCATCCTCATACTCACCAACCGGAATGACACAACAGCTGACTCCTGCCTCCTCACTCAATCTGGTCAGTGCAGCCTTGAAGTTGGCGTTGCCGGGATGGGGCTCAAGATTCGGGGCAAGGCAGTAATCGCTGGAACACTTGGCAAAGAAGTCCTCAATCGAAAGATACGCGACGTGATGGTATCGGGTTCCTTTGGAGCAGGGCATGCAGAGCCCGCCGGTCTGAGCGGAAGTTGCCGGAAGGATCGTAGCGTTGCAAATACGGCAAATCGTTTGAGAACTCATGGCGTGTGAAGCGGCCTAACTATTAATTATAAGGAAAGCATTCCTGCGAGGTTGATAATGGTCGACAAAGTTTGAAGGCTTCCTTGTTTCATTCTGAGGCCAGAGATATGAGTTGGAATGAACGTCGTCAAGGAGAATTGGGATGCTCGCTTTGCTCGCGCCGCGGTGCGGCAAAGTGTGGGGGAGATGGATGGTTTACCCGGGGCTTGCTACGCTTCACCCCGGGCTTTAACATGTGCGCGCTTTCAGCGCTTGTGGGATTGAAGGCTGAGAGAGTGATTTTAATTATTCCTCGCAACGTTTCTGTGATGTTCTCGGTCCCATGTGGTTGAACTATCTAATTATTTAGATCGGACAATTTCTTTCCCTTCCAGTCCGGAAAGTTTTGGCCGTGGAGAATCAGGGCGGTGACTTCGTGTTTGTCGTTTTTGATAAAGGTCCATTGGTTGCCAAATTTGTCGAAGAATTTCGTTTTCGATTCAGGATAAACATCGACAAGGCCGTCGGTGTCGTCCTCGACCCAGGCTTGCGAGACCAACTGGTCTCCTTGTCGCTGGAGTGTCAGTTTCATTCCGTTCGTGGCAAATTCGTAGTGGCCCACACAGGCATCGATAAGCTTTGTGTCCAGCTTGATGGCGACGGGCGGCCTGGGAGGTTCGGGAAGCGTGAGTGGTTGATCGGAAATTTTCTCATAAGAAAACGTTTCGCCGCCAAATTGCACATTCAGGGCGACAACCTTATCCCGAGCGTCGCGGGAAAAGGTTATGGGGATGCCGCTCATCCTGCCAAAAAGGCGGGTTTCCGATCCCGGCAATAATTCACCCGCGATGGAGGGCAATAGTGCGCGCATCGGCCATGATCTTGGTCCTGTGGTCTGAGCGATGATCCGGTTTCCTTCCCGGCGAATGGCGATGCCGGGTTGGGAGGCTGTGCCGGTCACGCCAGCCCGCCGGTATTGTCCGACATACGAGTCATAAACCGCGCTGCTGATTTTTATCTCCTTGGGCCGTTTATCCTGCTCCCATTCGCTTTCGAGTAAACAGGCACCCAGACTGGCGACTGCATCTGCGTCACCAGAAAAGCATAAGACTACCAGGCCGCGACGCTTCGTTTCGTCGAAAGCGACATACGCGCTGTAGCCACCCGCGTCTCCATCGTGCAGGACGAATTTTCTTCCCTGCGGATCAGAGACGACGAACCACGAACCAAGGTTCTGGGGGAGAATTCCGGGTTGAACGTGAACCACCCGCGTTTTTTCGATGAGCGGTGCCAGACTGGTCCGGGTCAGGCCAACATGCGCCGACACGTATTTCAGCATGTCGCTGGCCGTCGAACCCAACCCACCCTGGGCATAAAGAACTGGGGAGCGACCACCCGCAATCCGCGTGCTGTCCATTTTTAATGGCCGACAAATCCGATCCGCCACGAGAGATTCGTAATTCGTGCCTGCCTTCAAAGCGATTACATGCCCCAACAAGGAGGCTCCAAGGTTCGAGTAGTGGTATCGCGCACCGGGATCATACCTGAGTTTGTAGCCGGATAGAAACGCATATAACTGGTCGGCGGTGTAATCCGCAAAACCGCTTTTGGGGTCAAGGTTGCCAGGGTTGGCGGGAAGGCCGGAAGTATGTAGCACCAGTTGAAGCAAGGTAATCTCCTTGCCGTTGCGGGTTGGCATTTTAACCGCCTTGGGCAAATACCTGGCCACCGGATCATCCAGCTTCATCTCACCGCGCTCGATCATGTCCTGCAGCAACAGCGCTGTGAACGTCTTCGTGCTGGAACCTATTCCGAACAGTGTGTCTCCGTCCACCTGCCGAGCGGTGCCGTTATCCAATTTGCCGCAACTGACAATGCGGCTGCCGTGTTCGTCCACAAGGCCAACGACGATGGCGGCATCCCGTTTTTCAACCTCGACGCGCTGTTGCAGGAGAGCGTGGAGAGCATTGGTGAGATCCTCCGCGGCGGCGGGAAACGGAGCGGACGATAAAATCAGGGAGGTGCAGAGGACTCCGACGAGTTTTCGGATGTTCATTGTTCTCAAACGTGTAGTGGTTCGTTCGGGTGTTACCCTAAACGGATTGCAGGTTCAAACTCCGAGCGGATCGAAAAGTTGCCTTTTATCGAAGTAGGAGAATGGGGTGGAA
>NZ_ABOX02000052.1 GCF_000172555.1 Pedosphaera parvula Ellin514 | reverse complement strand
TTGGAGTGGAAAGGGGCAAGATTGATAGGGAACAGGTGGTAGCATTGCTCAAGACTTTGGAAGATGCTTCCCGCGAACTTGAGGCCGGACCCATCCTGGATCAACTGGCGGAAGATGCGGCCATTACAATCCAGCTGAACGGCACACAAGGCAACATAAAGCTGCATTTTGATCGTAAGGAGTACGAATCCTACCTGAAGCAGGGGTTAGCCGTTACAACCAGCTATGTGGTCGAACATGCCGAGAGGAAGATCACCATCGCTGGCGACGGCCAGACCGCTGAAGTGAGTGAAATATTGCTGGAAAGAAGCACTGTCGGAGGCAAGCGTCTGAGTTGCAAATCCAGGCAGACTGCCAGGCTCGGTCTTCGTGGAGGCAAGTTGTTGATTCAACATTTGGATGCCGACGTGCTGAGCATCAAGCAAACTGCAAATGCCTTAAAGAATGAGCCGTTTCACAACTGAGTTTTCTTACGGAACAGAGGGAGCCAGGCTATCGATCACGAAAAATCACGAATCTCCTTCGTTATACCGAATGCCGAGAACGGTCCACTGTCATGACTTCCTGGCAAATCGTGGTGAAAGGGAACAGTGCCTGCTTTAGCTCCGACGATCAGCAGGGTTTCATTCACGGCTTGGAACTTGAAAAGTTATGAAATGAGTCATAGAGAAGCTTGATAGTGATGGCCAACACCATGGAAATGAAAATAGGACGAATAAATCCTGTTCCTTTTCTTACCACCATGTGAGAGCCAACGCGAGCTCCGAGGAGTTGTCCAAGTCCCATGGATAAACCGGCGAGATAATAAATGTGCCCGGCAGAAGCGAAGAAAATCAGGGAACACGCATTGCTGGCAAGGTTCATCACCTTGGTGTAAGCAGTGGCTTTCGTGAGATTAAACCCAAGTCCGAGCATTAGGGCCATGGTCCATAGGCTGCCGGCGCCCGGACCGAAAAATCCATCATAAAAGCCCAGCACAAGGCCAAAAATGATGTAGAAGGGTTTGTTGGATATGCGGGGATGGACATCCTTGTCACCAATCCTGGGTTTGAAAATGATGTAAGCTACAATTCCAAGCAGTAAAACGGGAATGAAACGTTTCAGAAATGAAGGGTCGAGTTTCTGAACCAACACAGTTCCAGCGGCAGCACCAATCAGCGTGAAAAAGACGCCAAGGCTGCATTCCCTCAAGGAAACAATCCCGGCGCGCGTATAGTGCCAGGCTGCGCTGCCGGAGCCGAAAGTCGCCTGAAGCTTATTGGTGCCCAAGGCGTACTGGGGAGGCATTCCAACGGAGAGCCAGACAGGAAGAGTGATCAGTCCTCCTCCACCAGCGATGGAATCCACAAAACCTGCAATGAGCCCGGTGGCAAAGAGGATGGGAAAAGTCCACAGGGGGAAGGATTGCGTGGACATTTCAAACATGATGCCCATGACACAAACGAGTTCCGGCGTTCGGGTCAAAGCTGGATCGTGGGAGCTTAGTCTGTCAGGGGAATGGTAAAATAGAATGTGGCACCTTGACCGGAAACACTTTCAGCCCAGATACGACCGCCGTGACGTGAGATGATACGTTGCACGGTAGCCAGTCCGATTCCATGGCCCAGGACATTCGCTATTGGAATGCAACCAGTGAAAAGCACCGAAAAGCCTGTCTGCAAAAGACATGTCGAAGCCGGCTCCATTGTCCCGAACAAAGAAGATCATCTGGCCATCGTGGTCCTTCATTCCAATCTCAATCCTTGCCAGGGGTAGTTTGCCGGTAAACTTCCAGGCATTGTTTAAGAGGTTTTCCAAAGCGATCCGCATGAGCCGTTCGTCGGCGTTGACCTTTAACTCCCCGGGTATGATTATTTCCACCTGCCGCTGAGGTTCCATCTGTTTCAAGTCGGCCATGATCGCATGCACAATCGGAGCGAGATCAATTGGCTGGCGACGTAATTGTCCACGGGTTACGCGGGAGAGATGAAGCAGATCATCAATTAAACGACCCATTTGCGCACTGGCGTCCTTGACGATCCGCAGGTATTGGCGACCCTGATCATCAAGGCGGTCTCCATAATCTTCCCGAACCAATTCACTGAAAGCATTGATGCTGCGAAGCGGAGCCCGCAGATCGTGAGAAACCGAATAGCTGAAAGCTTCAAGTTCCTGATTGGAAGCCTGCAACTGGGCAGTTCGTTCCAGAACGCGTTTTTCCAGGACAGTATTGAGCAGCCGCACCTTTTCTTCGGCCTGTTTTTGGTCTTCAATATCTGTAAAGGTGCCAAACCAGCGAGTTATCTGCCCGGTTTCATCCGGTATCGGCACGGCCCGGATAAGGTGCCAGCGATAGTTGCCGGTTTCCGCATCCTTCAAGCGGCACTCACTTTGGAAGGTTTTTCCAGTTTTAATTGCCGCCGACCACTTTTCAGCGCAACTCTGTTGGTCGTCTGGGTGAAGGAAAGGAACCCAATCCGTGGCCTTCGGGAGCGATTCCTTGTCCAGGCCGAGATAGTCACTCCAACGTTTGTTATAATAATCGGTCCGCCCTTTCGCATCGGCAGCCCAAACAATTTGAGGCATGGCGTCAGCGAGTTCGCGGAAATGAGCTTCGCTTTCCTTTACCGCATGATACAGGCGCGCGTTGTCCAAGGCGATTCCCGCTTCAGCAGCAATCCCTGCGAGCAGATGCTGTGCGCGCTCCGTGAACACCCCGGGCGCCGGATGGCCAAACAGCAAACCGCCCAACGCTTTGCCTGAACGGGAGATAACGGGAACGGCTAAATAACTGCGTACTGGTGAATTCTCAGGGGCGGTGGTTTCTTGCGATTTGGAGCGATGAGTTAATGAGCTTCTGAGCAGGTCATCAATGCGAATAATTTCCTTCTCCGTTTCATTTGGTGATAAAAAGGGGTCGTGGTGCGGTGTTGGAAGCTGAGCCAACAATTCCTTGGGAGCGCCAGCAGTTGAGTAAATTGCCAACCGCTCCTGATGGCCCTGAACTTGTTTGTAGCTGAAAGCGCCGAAACTGGCTCCTGTAATTTCCCGCCCTGCTTCGGTAATTAACCGCACGAGCTTTTGCAGGTCCAATTCTCCCGTTAATGAGGTGCCAATGCGATTAAATAATTCGAGCACGCGGGATCTCTCCTTCAGTTCCTCTTCAGCCTCCTTCAGTTCCGTAACATCAACCATGATTCCGTGAAACTTCAACGCCCCTTGGGAATCCTTGATGACGTTGACGTTATCACGAAGCCAGAGCATTCGACCATCGGCATGGATCATGCGGAATTCCTGGATGAATCCCTTCTGGCTCTCGCTGTGATTCAATCTGGTTTTTATTACTCGTTCCCGATCATCCGGATGAGCGTGATTCATCAGAAAACCGGGGTCCAGCAGCCAGCGTTGCACTGGAAAACCGAGCATGCGTTCCGCCTGACGGCTGACAAAAGTAAACTCTCCCGTACGGGCATTGCTTTCCCAAACGATGCCTTCTATCGAATTAACCAGCTCTTGAAAATCCTTGCGGCTTTGCTGCAAGGCAAGCTCCGCATTTCTGCGATGAGTTATCTCAACAATGGCGGTGGTGTAGAGAGCGTTGTGATTTGAACTTTCTGAAGACCTGGTTATCAGTTCCGCTGGCAGGATATTACCTTTCACTGTGCGCAGGCGAAGTTCAGTGTGGATGTGTTTTCTTGCCCTTTTAACGAGCCGGAGGTGCTTGAAAAATATTGGAAGGTCTTCACTGGAGACAAACTGACTAAACTTCCTTCCGGTAGCTTCCTTGGGAGAGGTTTGTAGGAGTGAGGCCCCGGCACGATTGATTTCCTTGATCATCCCCTCGGTATCAAAAACAACATACCCTACAGGAGCCAGACTAAGCAGACCAAAATAGTAATCGGCCAGCTTCTCAGCTTTTAATTGGGCCTTACGCAAAGCCCGGTGCTCTGATTTCAACCGGGCTAACTGCTGTTCCAAAGGTGGTGCAAGGTGGGAATCTTCAGTGCCTAATTCCTTCCTTTTCGAAACATTCATCTGCCGCCTTTCTCCTGTTAGGGAAGAGGATAAGCCTTTTTTCTTTGAAGATTTCGCTACTATTAGCATGGGATACACTCCAAGTTCTAAATACTCAAACCACTCCAAAAGGGTGGCTCAAATCCATTAGTCAAAGCCAAGTAAAATTTCCCAAAATTAAGATCTTTCGCTAATACTAATATGCTTCTTGAGGTTGCCGCCTGCCAGTAGGGAAACCGCCCTTTTTGCACTAAAATCTTGTGAAGTGTGCAGAGGGTTTGTGAGTAGAACCCAGCAGATTGCGTTCAACACAACACCTCGATATGGGCTTCCAGAGTTGGGGTGGCAGATGTGGATTGCCTGTGGATTACTTGTGAATAACTTTCCATATGCGCTGATTCAGATTTCTGCCAAAGTTCCTGAAATGAAAGCTTTTATGAGGGTGCTGGTGCAGAACACCAATACAAAGCTGTACTTTGGCAGAGAAATTCTCTGGACCATCGATCCCGACCAGGCTTTCAATTTTGAGCGCACCCTCCGGGCATTGGACTTCATGCAGCGGTCCAAGATCAAAAACGTTCAAATCGTCATGAAATTTGACGACGACCAGTTTGATATTCATTTGAGCCCGGCCAAAGCCCATCGCCCGGCTGTCCATTCGTCGTCTTGACGTTTTGTTATGCTTTGTAGACTAAGACCAGAAGGGTTAAAACAATACCTTTGAGATTGATTACCCGGCGTGAGTAGCTGGCAAGGGACACCCAGCCCATAGTGTTATTCTGGAGTGCAATTCGGTTTTTCTGCCAAAATAAGCCAGTAAAGATTGAGCGTTTTCATCATTTCGACCAACCCTTCAAATTTAACGGGTTTAACCAGATAAGTGTTGGCGCCTAACTCGTAGGATTTGTTGATATCCGGGTCTTCCTTGGATGAAGTCAAGACTACCAATGGCAGCCGTTTTAGACCGGGTTGTTGCCGAACCCAGGAGATTACTTCAAATCCGTTCTTGCGAGGCATTTTGAGGTCAAGAAGAACGAGGTAAGGAATGGGATATTGTGTGCGGTTGGAATACGCAGCTTCCCCTTTAAAATAGGAGATGGCGTCCTCGCCATCTTTAACCCTCAATAGCGGATTGGCGATTTGTGCTTGTTTAAAAGCACGTTCCATAAAGAACACATCGTTGTCATCATCTTCCGCGAGCAAAATCGACGGTACTTTAACCAAACTCATGCGTTTACTGTTAACGACCAGAAGCGGTCCGGCAAATGATTTTTTTCCTACAAAGCTCTTTCTATGCGCAAGTTGGGTAGATCGAGGGTTTCGAGTCAATCAGGCTGAAAGCCGAAAGCGATTTCCAAAACCTTTCATTCTCACTTTTCCTTCCTATTCCGGAAAATTCTTTCGATATCGAATCTATAACTGATTCTGGTCCGGGGTGGTGATGGGAAACGTGGGCTTTTTGATGCCACCGGAGAAGGCGGAACCATTGCCATTTACCGTAGCTTGAGGTCTTAAGGGCAGAGTGCACGTAACAATAGTGCCCGTGGGCCGCCCAGCCTTAATTTCCAGGGAAGCGCCGACGGTACTGGCGCGGTAGTTCATAATACGCAAGCCCATGCCCCGGTTTCGATCAATCATGGAAGGAAAAGGCAGGCCGCTATTCCGAATTGTGAGGGTAAGGGTTTCGTCCTTGTTGACGAGATTAATGCTGACTTGTTTGGCTTTGCCGTGTTTTACGGCATTAGTGGCAGCTTCCTGAGAGATTTTGTAAAATTGGGTGATGGTGTTTCGGTCAAGGTGCGGAGTTTCCCCCTCGTGTTTGAAGCGGCAGGGAATTTCAAAAAGTTTCTTGATGTCGGCTGCAAGTTGATTAAGAGCGGAGGGAAGATTATCCTCATCCAATTCTGCGATAGCCAGATCGTGCGCCAGGTCGCTCGCATGATGCATGGCCTGATTGACCAGGGTTTGGATCCTATGCGCTTCCTCGGCTTCGGGAAGATTCTTCTTTTTTAATCCAATTTCCAATCCCTTCATCATCAGGGTAATGCCCGCGAGCTTTTGGCCAAGGTCATCATGGAGGTCCAAGCCGATGCGGCGGCGCTCTTTCTCTGTTATTTCCAACAGTTCATTTTCGAGGCGTTTGCGCTCCTGAATGGCGTTTTCAAGCTTGCCGTTCGTGGCGACCAGGTCAGCGGTTCTTTCCTCCACGCGCTTCTCCAATTCATCGTGCGCTCGACGCAGAGCATCCTGGGCTTGTTTGCGCTCAGTGATATCAGTGACTGAAGCCAGCCAGCCGGTGATCCGCCCGTGATCATCCTTGATGGGGTTGGCAAGCATGAGCACATCAAAGCGCCTGCCATTCTGATGTTGAAAACGCAACTCAGAACCCTCGCCAGGATTTTTGCCTTCAGTGGTTTGTCGAAGGGCCTGTTGGATCGTGGCCACTTCCTCAGCTGGCCAATAGGGATATGGTGGCCGGGTTTCCAGGAGTTCTGCTTCGCTCCAACCCACCATTTCGCAGAATGCAGAATTTACATAGGTATGCTTCCCCTCGAGATCCACTGCGGCGATCCCTGAAGGAATTGAGTCTTCAATGGCGCGGCGGAAGGTCTGTTCCTTGGCGAACTTTGCCTCGGTTTTTTTCCGCTCGCGGCGTACCTCCGCTTCCTGCATTTCCCGTTCAATGGCCGGCACCAACCGGGTCAGCCGGTCTTTCATGACATAATCATGAGCCCCGGCTTTCATTGATGCGACGGCGGTATCTTCATCGATATGGCCCGAAACAATGATGAAGGGAAGATCGATGCCTCTTTCCTGAAGCAACTTCAGGGCGGCAGGACCACTGAAAGAGGGGAGTACGTAGTCAGCAATGACCACGTCCCAAGGGTGTTTCTCCAAGGCTTCCAGCATGGCTGGAGCGGTTTCGACGCGCTCGTATTCCGGTTCATAATCTGCCTGGCGCAGTTCCAGAAGCAGCAAAGCGGCATCGTAGTCAGAATCTTCGATCAACAATACTCTTATGGCTTGGCTCACTAACGTTCCTTATTATTAATCATTACCTTATCACTAAACTGGAGCCAATACAAACTCAGCTGCCTGACCGTTTCAACAAACTCGTTAAAATCCACCGGTTTCCTTATGTAATTGTTGACTCCGAGTTCGTAACTTCTTTTTACGTCCTGCTCTTCGTCGGAAGAAGTCAGAACGACCACAGGTAAACGGCGAGTGAGTTCATGTGAGCGCAGTTGACGGAGAACCTCCAAACCATCCATTCGCGGAAGTTTTAAGTCGAGCAGCACCAGTGCCGGGAGCTGTCTGGCATCCCGATGAGAGTAACTGCCTGTTCCCATGAGAAATTCAATCGCCTCCACTCCATCATGCGCCACGAACAAGGGGTTGTTGATTGAGTTTTTCTGAAGGGCTCGACGAGCCAGGATTTCATCGTTCCGGTTATCCTCGACGAGGAGGATGTAGTTATTCTCCATAGTTACCTCTTCAGGTTGGCAATGTGAAATAAAACGTTGCTCCTTCGTTAATGGCGCCAGTGGCCCAGGTGCGGCCCCCGTGCCGGTTGACGATCCGTTGAACAGTAGCCAGACCAATTCCATGTCCGGGGAACTCCTCTGCGCTATGTAACCGTTGAAAAGCGCCGAATAATTTTGCCGCATAAGCCATATCGAATCCCGCACCATTATCCCGCACGAAGTAAGCCGGGTAATGCGTGGCCAGGTCAATGCCAAATTCGATCCTTGCCAGGCTGCGGTTACCCGTGAACTTCCAGGCGTTGTTTAGCAGATTTTCGAGTGCGATTCGCAGCAGGCGCTCATCTCCTTGAGCGGCAAGGCCGGGACTGATGACGAATTCCACGTTGCGGAGCGGTTCAGTTTTATTCAGCTCACCAGCGATTCGTTGTGCCAGCGCGCTCAAATCCACGCGGCGAAGTCTCATTTCACTACGGGTGAGCCGTGAGAGATGCAGCAGGTCATTGATCAAGCGGTCCATCTCCCGCCCGGCGTTGATGACACGCTCCAGGTACTCCTGCCCGTCCGTATCCAGGCGGTCGGCATAGTCATCCCGCAGTGCCTGGGTGAAACCCGTGATAGTGCGCAATGGCCAGCGAAGATCGTGGGAAACTGAATAGCAAAACGCCTCGAGTTCCTTGTTGGATGCCTGGAGCTGGGCGGTTCTTTCCTGCACTCGCTTTTCCAGTTCAGCATTCAAACGTTGTATCTCCATTTCGGCTTCCTGCCGCTCGGCAATGTGTTCTTCCAGTTGTCGCTTTTGGGTGCTTACCTCCCGGAAAAGGTTGTCATTTACAATGGCGGCCGCAAGATCGTGAGCAATAATTTGAAGATGCTCCAAATCGGCTTCAGAAAAGTGACGGATCGCCTCGGCTGAATAAATACCCAAAATCCCAATCAAGCGGTCCTGGATCAGCAGGGGTGTGCCAGCATAGGAAAGAAAATTATAGTCTTTTCCCAGTCGGTTTTCGAGGGACTGGGTGAGCGGATGTAAACGCACATCTGGAACGAACACAGGCCGCTTGAGAGCGGAAAGGGCACCGCCGATTCCCAAGGTCGAGGGAATGCTGGGCTCCAGCTCCCGTTCATCAAGGCCGGCGCTGGCCAATAAAACGTGCTTATCGCCTTGGAGAACCCGGATGACACAGGCATCCACGTGGTAGGCTGAGCGCACAATTTCAGCCAGTTTGCCTACCTCATCTTTCAGCGAGCCAACTCCCACTACCGTATGGGTAACCTGTGCGAGCAGGCTGAGCCGCTGGTTGGAGAAGGCCAGAGCCTCCTCGCCGCGCTTACGCTCAGTGATGTCGACCGCGATGGCGGCCACAAAAGCAGGGGAGCCATTATTTCCGAGGATCGGAAATTTACTGACCAGGCAGTAGCGTAACTCTTCTGCAAATGGGATTGCTTCGATGGTCTGCAGGCTCCGGCCGGTCTCGATGACCACCTGGTCATTCTCCCGGAGGCGATCGGCGATTGTCGCAGGGAAGAACGCATCATCCCGTTGGCCCACGATCTCCTCGACATTCCTGGAAAATACTTTGCAGCCGTTGGCATTAATATAGATGTAGCGGCCCTCGAGATCCTTTATCCAGGCCGTGCCTGGCAGATGCTGCATGAAGGAGGAAAACCGCCGCTCGCTTTCCCGCAACGCATCTTCAGCCTCCTTCCGGTCATGGATATCGATGGCAGTTCCAAGCCAGCGACAAATGTTTCCTGCGTCGTCAAAGAAGGGTTGGCTGCGCATCAGAAACCAGCGGTACATTCCGTCCTTGCGACGATAACGGTAGAGCCACTCGAAAGGTTTTTTTTCTTGTCTGGCTTCCAGCCATCGTTGGGCGGTGGGCTGCAGGTCTTCGGGATGAAGCGCGGAGCGCCAGCCATCGCCCAATGATTGTTCAATTGTCAGGCCTGTGTAATCGGTCCATCGTTGATTCAAATAATCACAGGCACGCTCTGCCCCGCCGGTAAAAACGATTGCGGGAACAGTTTCAGTGAAGGTTCGGTATTGCTGTTCGCTCAAACGCAAGGCTTCTTCCGCCTGCTTGCGTTCGGTGACATCAATTAAACTGGAAAGCACTCGCACGGGCTGGCTGTCAGCGTCCCGCAGGATCGTAATGGTTATATCCACCCGGCGAATGGCCCCGTCCTTGCGCAAATGCCGGATCTCATATCGGCAACCATCCCTTCTTCCGGCGATCAGGTCCTGAAAGTTCACCAAATTGTGCCGGCGATCTTCTGGAAGAATTATTTCAGGAAAGGTTTTTTCGAGCATTTCCTCCTGAGCATAGCCCGAGATTTCGCAGAGTTTCGGATTGACCCGCAGAAACTTGTGAGTCAATGGATCGACCTGAGCTTTCCCGCTTCCGTCCATATCGAACATGGCCCGGTATTCCTTCTCGCTATCCTGCAAGGCTTCTTCGGCGCGGATCCTTTGGAGAGCACCGCCGCAGTAATCTGCCAGAATCTGAAGGGTGCCAAGATCTTTCTCGTCATAGGCCGCATGCTGGTAACTCTGGATGCTGAGAACACCGATACTTTGGTTCCCGTCTCTTACAGGTACAAATATCAAGGAGGCAGAAAGACGTGAAACATCGCCGAAAGGGAAACAGTCGGTCGTGTTCGTTAAAGGGAAGTCTCTGAGCAGGAGCTCAGCGCCTTGAGCCATGGCGCGACTGATCGTTGGAGATATGCCTAGCAGGTCGCTGGGAATTTCAGTCTTTTGCCCCTCCAGAGTATCGATGTTTAGGATTGGTTTTAACCCGCGGGTTTCGAGATTGTAAAGGTTGAGGCTAAAGGCATCCCATTCAAAAAGGTGCTCCGTTACGTCTGCAATAAGGCGTCCGGCCTCCGGTTGTGTGCGGGCTGTATTTAATTTTTCACCGAGGTGGGAAAGCACGGAGGTGAAAGCCTCCTTCCTTCTCTGGTCAGTGATATTGGAAGTTATGGCGACCGCTCCGATGATCCCGCCATTAAAAACGACTGGAGCACTAGCGACGCGCAGGTGAACGGTTTCTTCGGTTTTCAGCCTGCTGGCCAACACTTCTTCGATCACTGTCTGACCTTCGAGCGCGCGAATGAATTGAAACTCCTCCGGTTTGAGCCTCTGATTGTTGTGTGGCCAGCGAATTGAAAATTTATCGCCCACCACGCCGATGGAGGAATGAAGTTCTTCCAATGAAGAAACCCCCAGCATGTTCAGGGCATGACTGTTGCATTTGGTAATGCCACTCTCATTGCCGATGTACACTGCGTCTGGCATGCTCTCAATGACCGCATCCAATTCCGCCAGGCGTTTTTGCGCCAGAGCGTGGGTTTCATGAAGTTCCTTTTCGGCTTGCTTGCGTTCGGCAATTTCCCGTTCGAGTTGTAGAATCACCAGGCGGGCGCGACTTCGAGCCCGACGTTGGGCATCGCTCAAACAGACGGCAGTGCTGCCTACTATGATAAACGACATCAATCCAATCCGATGGGGCACATCACCCAAACTGAGTGTATGGCGAGAAGGGGTGAAAAAGTAAGAGGCGGAAAGAATTCCCAGGACAAGTGCCGTAAAACCGGAACGCCAGCCGCCCAGTCCGGCGCTGACGAGCAGGGCAAGATAAAATGTTACGTAAGTATATTGGTTGCCGAGAATCTCATCCAGGCGCAGTCGAAGAATTGTGCCCAAGCCAACGCAAAGCGCTGCGATGGCGTAGGGAGCCAGCGCAGAATGCCGGACGCGAAACTCTTTATCGGCACTTTTCAAATTCACGAAAGAAATTGATTCATTGTGGCACCATAAAACCTTTGTTCCTCCACCTTAAGCAGATACGGGCAAGGCGGAGTTGTCACTGATTATCCCAAACCTGATGGAAATAAGGATTAATGTGCAAAGTGAGTATGGGGTAAATACCCCATATAGCCGAACTGGTCATAAAAGAGGACTGGCTTCCGCGATGCATTGGTGATTGCGGATGCTCCCCAAAATTGTTATTTCTCACTGAAGTATTCACATGAATAACGATCTCGAAATTCGGAAGACCTACAAGATGTACATCGGCGGCAGCTTTGTTCGCAGCGAAAGCGGCCGATATCTGCCAGCGCAATCCACCACCGGCGAGCTGTTGGATAATTATTGTCAGGCTTCGCGCAAGGATTTTCGGGACGCTGTGGTGGCCGCACGCGGGGCTTTTGAGGGATGGGCGAAGAGAACCGCTTATTTAAGGGGGCAAATTCTTTATCGTGCGGCAGAAATGCTGCAGAATCGTGCCTCCGAACTGGCCAATGAGATTTCTAGATCTACGGGTGTCCGACCGCCGAAGGCGCGGGCTGAAGTGGATTTGGCGATTGATCGGTTGGTGTATTTTGCCGGCTGGACGGACAAGCTTTCCCAGGTGTTTGGTGCGGTCAATCCGGTGGCGAGTTCACATTTCAATTTCACGACGCCTGAACCCACAGGCGTTGTTGCCGTTCTGGCTCCGGACGAGCCGGCTTTGGTGTCGCTCGTTTCCTTGATTGCTCCAGTCATCCTGACTGGCAATTCTGCAGTGGTGGTCGCTTCTGAAAAATATCCGTTGCCAGCCGCAACATTCGCGGAGATTCTGGCTACCAGCGACTTTCCGGGAGGAGTTGTTAATTTGCTGACGGGCAAAAGATCGGATCTGGTTTCTCATATTGCCAGTCACATGGATGTGAACGCGGTTGTCGATGGCACTGGCATTGCCGAAGTGGGTGCCCAGTTGCAGGCAGGTGCCGCTCACAATTTGAAGCGGTATTTTACAAATGCTTTCTCGCCTGCCGACTGGTTCACTGCCAAGGCGGAGGATCCGTACAAGATTCTCGACACCATTGAATACAAGACAGCCTGGCATCCGATCGGTTTGTAACTTCATCGACACGTTCAGCATCACGATTGCTGTTTATGCTCATTAGCTAAACAGCAAAATGGCTGGGTGTTCTCTTTTCTTGCAGATTTTCTTATTACGTTCCATAGTGGGGTGACAGTTTAAGTAAAATGAATACTACCCCCATTCGCGTTGCAGTTACCGGTGCTGCCGGTCAAATCGGTTATTCTCTGTTGTTCCGCATCGCCTCCGGCGCAATGTTCGGACCGAACCAACCGGTCATTCTTCACCTGATTGAAATTGAACCTGCGTTGCCCGCTTTGAACGGTGTGGTAATGGAGTTGGATGACTGTGCCTTTCCGCTGTTAAAGGGAGTGGTGCCGACCGCCAGCCTGGACGAAGGTTTTCGCGGTGTGAATTGGGCGCTGCTGGTCGGCAGTGTGCCGCGCAAAGCCGGCATGGAACGGAAAGACCTTCTGGGCATCAATGGCAAGATTTTCATTGGACAAGGGCAGGCCATTCAAAAGAACGCAGCGAGCGATGTCCGCATTCTCGTGGTCGGCAATCCATGCAATACCAATTGCTTGATCGCCATGAATAACGCGCCACAAATTCCCAAGGATCGCTGGCACGCCATGACACGACTGGACGAAAATCGCGCCAAGTCCCAGTTGGCAAAGAAAGCTGGTGTCGACATTACAGCTGTCACCAATGTGGCAGTCTGGGGAAATCATTCCTCCACGCAGTACCCTGATTTTGTTCATGCCAAGATCAGTGGCAAAGGGGTAACTGATGTCATCAAGGATGAAGCATGGTTGAAAGGTGATTTCATCAGTTCCGTCCAGCAACGTGGTGCAGCGATTATCAAGGCGCGTGGCGCTTCGAGTGCCGCCAGCGCGGCCAATGCCGTGGTGGACAGTGTTGCTTCCATTGTGAATCCCACCGCACCTGGTGATTGGCACAGCGTGTGTATTCATTCTGATGGCAGCTATGGTATCGAAAAAGGACTGATTACTTCCTTCCCGGTGCGCAGTGATGGCAAGAAACTGGAAATCGTTCAGGGTCTAGCCATCGATCCTTTTAGCCAATCGAAGATCGATACAACCATTGCGGAGCTGAAGGAAGAAAAGTCGTTGGTGAGTGATTTGCTGCCGAAATAAGGTTGGTATTATAAATTGTTTTTAACTTCCGGTTCCGGAACCTGGATTCTGGAGCCGGATTGTTTTATTGAGGCTTGCTATGGAAACACTTTCAGCCAAAGACCTTGCCCGTTGTATCGATCATACACTTTTCGCGGCCAATGCGTCGCGCAAAGAGATCGAAAAGCTCTGCGCGGAGGCCCGGGATAAATTTTTCTACGCAGTTTGCGTTAACAGTTCGCGCGTTGAACTGGCTTATTCATTGCTTGAAGATAGTGGCGTGCAGGTTATCTCGTTGGTCGGATTTCCCTTGGGAGCTGCAGATGCCGACGTGAAGCGCTATGAAACCGAAATTGCGGTGGATCAAGGCGCGCATGAGATTGAATACGTTTTGAACATTGGCCGGCTCAAGGATGGTGATTCCCAATATGTGCTTCGGGAGATGCGCGACATCGTCGAAGCGGCGGATGAACGACCGGTTAAAGTCATCCTTGAAACGCATTTGCTCACGCGCGAAGAAAAGGTGCTGGTTTGTCAAATAGCCGTTGATTCAGGTGCACAGTTTGTGGTGACCTCCACGGATTTTCAGGTTCCGGCAGTTGCCATCGAGGACGTGAAACTGCTGCGGGAAACGGTGGGAGAAAAGTTCGGAGTGAAGGCAGTCGGCGGCATTGCTGAGGCACACCGGGCCATAGCTCTGATGGAAGCCGGGGCTACTCGATTGGGCACCTCTTTCGGACCGATCATTGTTCAAGGATTGGAATCCTGACAAAGGCCTGAATAGCCATTTCCGCCAGCGTACACTTCCACTGGCATTTGGTTCTAAAACCTGCTAGACTCGAGCATGTTCATCACGGGAATAGGGACTGCTGCGCCTCGTCAACGCTATAAGCAGAGTGAGGGTTGGGAAACGGTGCAACAAACGGTCCAGTTTACGCAACTCACTTCGCGTTCAAAGGCCATTCTTCGCAAAGTTCTGACTGGAAATAATGGCGTGGAAACCCGTCACCTGGCCTTGAGTTCCCTGCATGAGGCTTTTGAGATTAATCCTGATATCCTGCACCAGCGATTCGCCAGGCATGCTCCGCAGTTGGCCGCTGAAGCAGCTGAAGAAGCGCTGAAAAACTCCCAAACCGACCGCCGCGAAATCGATGCCGTTATCATCAGCACCTGCACAGGTTATATTTGTCCCGGGTTAACCAGTTATGTGAGTGAGAAATTGGGGCTGAAACCAGACGTTTTTGCGCTCGACCTGGTCGGGCAAGGTTGCGGTGCGGCACTGCCAAACATGCGCGCGGGAGAAGCATTGCTGGCATCAGGGCGAAGCCGGCGCGTGCTTTCCATCTGTGTGGAAGTATGCAGTGCGGCGATGTTTATTGATGATGATCCGGGAGTGCTGATCAGTGCTTGTCTATTTGGAGATGGGTCGGGGGCGGCAGTATTATCGAACGAGCCGAACCCGAATAATCGCCGGATTGAATGGAAGGTTTGCAATACCATGCTGGCGGCGAAGGACCGCGAATTTCTACGGTTCGAGATGGTCCATGGCATGTTGCGTAACGTGCTGCGACCAGAAGTGCCAATGCTGGCTGCGGAAAATGCAGATAAACTGCTCCGGGAGACGCTCGCCCGTGCCGGTGTTACACGCGGCGAAATTAAGAATTGGATCTGGCATGCGGGCGGGCGTGATGTGCTGCTCGCCTTACAAGAGAAATTGGGACTCTCCACAATGGACACACGCTGGAGCGCCGAAGTGCTGCGGGAGTATGGGAATATGAGCAGCCCATGCGTGTACTTTGCGCTGCAGAATGCCCTGGCAGAGCAGGCAGGGGGAGGGGTGTGGTGGATGTGTTCCTTTGGGGCGGGTTTTAGTTGTCACGGGGCACTGTTGGAAGTTTCCTGATTTGGATACAATTTTACGTGTGGAGCGCGCGCTGGAGCCTGAATTACTGGATGAGTTGCCGCCGGATGATCCCAAGGCAATAAGGTCGCGTCGCGACTTGAAATGGCTGAACTGGTGGATGGGGCATCGTTCGATTCTGGCTCATGCCTTGATGCGCTATTGGAAGAACAAGCCGTTGCAACGAATCGTCGACCTCGGCGCAGGCGATGGAGTTTTCGCCCTGGGGCTGGCCAGGGAATTGGTGAAATACCAACCCAGGCTGCATATCGTACTGCTGGATCGGCAACCGGTGGTAAGTGAGAAGGTGCAAGTCCAGTTCCAGAAATTGGGCTGTAAGGTGGAAACCGTCGCTGCGGATATTTTTGATTGGTTGGCACAACGTCAGGGAACCATGGAACAGGGAACAGTTTTCACGGCTAATTTATTCCTGCATCATTTCCATGAAGCGGAGTTATGCGAAATGTTTCAACTGGCTTCCAAACAGGTGGATCTCTTTGCAGCTTGTGAGCCGCATCGGAGCAAGTTGTCCCTGACGGCAGCCAAGTGGGTGGGGGCGATTGCGTGCAACTCGGTAACCCGGCATGATGCCGTGGTGAGTGTGCGGGCCGGATTCATGAAACGTGAACTTTCTGAGATGTGGCCTACGCAGGGCAATTGGATGTTGCAGGAGCAGCGGGCAGGGATGTTCAGTCATCTATTCGTTGCTCATCGGAAGTGATGAGTGGCTCCATTACCATTGTGGGAGGTGGATTGGCCGGTTTGACGCTGGGCATCGGCCTGCGACAACGGTCCATTCCAGTCTCTGTCTGGGAGGCGGGGAATTATCCGCGGCACAGGGTATGTGGAGAATTTATCAGTGGTCACGGGCAGGAAACGTTGGAGCGTCTTGGCCTGCGCGAACTTTTTGTCAAAGCCGGGGCGCAACCGGCTTCCACCGCCGCATTTTTCTCACAGCGTAAATCGTCTCGGGTCCAGACACTCGCATCTCCAGCGCTATGTTTGTCGCGGTATGTCATGGATGAACTGTTGTCGCGCGAGTTCGTGAGATTGGGCGGAGAGTTGCATGCCGGTGAGCGGTGGCGTGATGCGGAGTTCGGTGCGGGTGTTGTGCGAGCGACCGGACGGAGGGTGCAACCGGTGGTTGATGGTTGGCGGTGGTATGGGTTGAAGGCGCATGCGAAAAACGTGTCACTGGCGGCTGATTTGGAGATGCATCTTTCGCGGTCGGGATATGTTGGGGTTTGCCGCCTGGCGGGTGGTGAAGTGAATGTCTGTGGATTGTTTAGACGTCCCGCGGAGGGGGGAGAGGTTCCGCTGCGGCGACAGGAGATTTTATGCGGCAATCCAGGCTCGCTTCTGCATCAGCGTCTGGCGAACGCTGTGTTCGATGAGAAGTCCTTTTCTTCCGTGGCGGGACTTTCACTGCAACCGCACAAGGGTGCGGATCATAACGAGTGTTGTATCGGTGATACGTTGACAATGATTCCGCCGGTGACGGGCAATGGCATGTCGATGGCTTTTGAATCGGCGGAGGTGGCCATTGAGCCGTTGGCAAATTTCAGCGCGGGAAAAATTTCCTGGGATGAAGCGCGAATGACGATTGCCAGATGTTGTGATGAACGGTTTGCGAAACGCCTGGCCTGGGCTGCGCGAGTGCAGTCCGTTTTGCTGGCGCCGGGGTTGCAAGGGGCGTTGGTATCGGTGGTGCCGAGATGGGATTGGTTGTGGAAACTTTTGTTTGAGAAGACGCGGTGAGGCGAGGGGAATTCAACAGCAGATGGACACAAATGGGCGCAGATTAAGAAGCACTTGGTAACATGTAGGAATACGGTCGTGTAACAACTTGTCTGATTGCGCGAAGGGGGTGGTTACGGTTACAAGATTCTTCACGAATATGAAATCGTTGTCTGACTGCCGTCTTTATACGTTTGTGGATACTGCCTACCTACATGGGCGTAAGCCGGAGGTGGTGGCACAACAATTATGCGACGGTGGATCGGACATAATTCAATTGCGGGCGAAGAACTCGGCTGAGAATGAAGTGCGGAGGATGGCGGAAGCAATTCTTCCAATCACCCGCAGGGCAGGAGTTCCGCTGGTGATTAATGATTTTCTTTCAGTGGCGATAGAAGTGGGAGCTGAGGTTTGCCATTTGGGGCAGGAGGATTTTTTTGATGGTGGGTACACGCACGTTTCGCAACTAAAGGATGGGAAATCGAATGTGGAAATTGGTTTGAGCACGCATGCACCGGCCCAGGCTGAGCGCGCGATTGCGGCAGGACCGGGATATATCGCGATTGGCCCGATTTACGCGACGGGCACCAAACCAACGGCCAAGCCGGTCACGCTGGATTACGTACGGTGGGCGGCGGCAAATGTGAAGATCCCGTGGTTTGCGATTGGGGGAATCAATCTTACCAATCTGGATCAGGTACTGGCTGCGGGCGCGCAACGGATTTGTGTGGTTTCAGCTATTTTGAACGCTCCTGATATTGCAAAGGCCTGCGGGGAGTTTAAGGCGCGGATCACTTGATTCGTTTAAGGAGTGAGTTAAGGCTGAGCCATACTCCGACGAAGATCAGGGTTGTGATGGAGGCAGAGAGATGCGAATGCGTTGGGAGAAGTCGGGAGAGTTATCGGTAGCCTCTGCGACATCGTTGATTCGGGAACGCTTGCGCAGTTCTGCAAAGGGCAAGCTCGTGTCTACACGGCCTGTTCTGTAGAGATAGCGGTCAAAGAGGCCATTAAGGACCTGGCGGATATCGAGGCGGCCTTCCCTGCCCACTGCATTTGCGTAGCGTACGATGTTGATCGTGCAACTGTTACTCAACAGATGGTAAAATTCTGCGTGGTCAGCAAGTTGATTGATCCGATCCAGATAAACTAGAAAAAGTGCGCGCGCCTTTTCGGGCGGCATGCGGATGTGGTAAAGATAAACTTCCTCGTCACGGAAATGAGTGCGGAGACGCACGAGGTCGCGTTCATCACCCACGACGTAGATCAACTCGTATTGTTTAAAGAGCGAGGCGATGGGGGAATAGCCCTGACCGAGCTTCGGCCTGGTTTCGATGGAGATGCAGATGGGAGGCGCGTTGTCGAAGTTAAAGCTCACGAAGGTGTGCCCTATCGGTCCCACCGTCCAGTAGGAGAGGAAGAGATCCACCGAAGTCAGATGGGAGAGCGATACATCGCGTTCATCGTAGTGCACTGTGAAATCATCTTTGGTGCGATAGTCAAAATGACGGACTCCGGTAATGCGCACATGATCGCCGTTGATAAAGGCCCGGGGCATCACGGCCACTTCCGGTTGCCATGGGCGATCGTGCGATGGAGGGATGTAGATGTACCAAATGAGCACGACAAGAAATAGTGCCGCGAAGGCCAGGTACATACGCGGTTTGCGTGAGAACCATAAGGCCCAAATACTGAAGACCATGAAGACGATGGCCAGCACGAGTCGCAGCCAGGCCCAGGGGAGATTTGAATAGTAAATTGCCAGAGTGGCCCACACTACGAGCAGAACTCGAAGAATGATTCCGAGCCCAATCAACAGCCAGCGTAGCGTCTTGAATAACCAAGCCGCGAGAATCTTAATGGGGCGCGATTCGGTGGACGCCATGAGGTGTTGATTGGAGCTGGTATCCAGCTCCTCTCTTTATTTAACAAATCGCTGATAGTTGGAGACGGTCAAGGGAGGTGTTTTCGTCCGGTCAGCCGAGGTGGATAAGCTTAAATGTTAAAGAATGCCGAGACGGTGAGAGAGCCCGCCTACAGCAACGCACAGGCACAAAAAATGGTTAAAGGCCCATGTTGCCAGTCGGGTAACAACCTTTCACTTTACGTTGTGGCAACCACTCGAATCCTTGGTTCCAGGCTTTTATCCCTGGTTTACCTTTTCAGGTAAACTCCCCGATTTTTAACCTCGGACTCGAGGAGAGTCTTTAACCAATTAAAGTATACCACTGATCCTCGAATTCGCAACCCGGCGAAAGGAATGGAATACTGCTGATTTTCAAAGAATTATTGAAATTCTGAGGTAAGTAGTTTGGCTTAACTCTTGCTGTTTCAGCCGGACTAATGCAAAGGGAAGCTGAATCCGAACTGCAAGAGGCCAAGCTCGATTTCCGAGTTTGTCCACTGTCAAAGGCTATCGACGCTCCGCCATCGATTCGGTTTGCTTTGATTTTGGTTTCTTTTTCTTCTTTGACCCGAGCAAGTCTTGGAAGCGTTCCCCATTCTTCCCAGCCAAATCATTGTCTCAGTTTTATACACAATTTCCTCGGATTATCAGAAGTGAGGACGCTGTTAATTTCCGGGTGAGTAAGAAATGAATTGTGAGATCGATTAAGAACAAAATGAAGTCCAGGTTTTTATTCAAAGTAATGGTGGTGGCACTTGCCTTATTGTGCTGGTTCACAGGTCCAAGCACGGCGGTTGGAGCGGGAGTCGTAACCGCCTCTGCTTTGAGCTCGGGCAGTACTGTGTACTTATCCGGCGTCGTTAGCGGCCTCACGTCCAGCACGAGGGCTTATTTTGAATATGGCACCGATTTGAATTACGGCAGCTTCACCAGCAGCCAATATTTCAATCCACCCGGCTCACAAAATGTTTATATCACCGTAAATGGAATGGCACCGGGAACGTATCATTATCGCATCATGGCCATTGACAGCGCGGGCGTTGCCACGGGGAATGATTTGACCTTCACCATCAACGGTCCGGTTGCGACGACGCTGCCGGCCAATGTGATCAGTTCCAGCAGTGTCATTTTAAATGGTTTTGTGACGCCGATCGGAGCGGCAACAAAGGTTTATTTCCAGTATGGGCAGACCACAGATTACACGAACCAGACTGCCATTACCAATCTGAGTGCCGGTGCCACGTCGTATTTGGTCACAAACAAGCTTAGCGGTCTGACTGGAAATCCATTCACTCTTTACTATCGCATTGTGGCCAGCAATAGCTTGGGGGTAACCATCGGCACGAATGTGATGGTTTCAATGCAGGCGCCCGTGCTTACGGCATATCCGCAGGCAGTTTTCTGGAATGCAGGGAACACCAATCCGCCCACCATACAACTTGCGGGAGCCGGAGCCGCACCATTGACCTACACCCTCATGCGGTCGCCCCAGTTTGGGACAATTGTCACCAATCTGGCCGGGGGCATTTACACCACAAACACCGGCAAATGCCAATATCTGCCAAATATGCCTGCCACATTCAGTGGTCAGGACAGTTTCACCTTTACGGTGAGCAATGGAGCGAACACTTCGGCGGAGGCCACGGTGAGCATCAGCGTGCTGTCGACCAATATCAACCATGCTCCGCATGCCCAGACTCAATCGATCAAAGTGCTGACAAACACACCTTACAACGGATATTTGACGGGTGATGATGATGCGGATGCATTGGATCCCCATGCTGATCTTACCAATTATGCCGATCCCAATCACAAGGGGTATCACTATAGCCCGGTCATACCGAACCTTACTTATACGATTCTGAGCAATCCATCCCATGGCACATTGGTTGCAACTCCTCCATTCTTTATGTACACTCCAACCAATAATTACCTCGGTACGGATAGTTTCACTTTTAAGGTGAATGATGGGGCGCTGGATTCAACGAATGTTGGAACAGTGAGCATTGTCGTGGCGACTAACGTTGGGGCTATTCGCCCCGGATTCGACAAGTTCTCTTTTGGAAGGGCGGATGACCAATCGTTTCCGGTGAGTTTAACGGGCACCAATTCCGACTGGCTGGGGCGCGATTTATTGCTGCAGTTTTCGAACAACAAATTTCCCACCAACTATTTCACGCAGTTTTATGCCAACAACAATGGCAATCTCACCTTTAAGAGCGCGAATCCCAATTATATTGGAACGGCGTTTCCGACGACGACGAATGGTCCCATGCTTGCTCCCTATTGGGCTGATGTGTACACCATGGATACCCGTTCCGGAGTGATGACTTATGGGATGCAATATATCGGGGGCCGATTGGCAGTCGGCGTCACTTGGACCAATGTCATGACCTATCAGAACACAACCAACACCAACAGTTTTCAGGTGATTCTAATCGACCGCTCTGACGTGCAGGTGGGCAATTTCGACGTCGAATTCAATTACGAAAAAATTCAATGGCTCAATGGCACAGCCAGTCTGGGAACCTATCCATCAGTAGGATTTGATCGGGGTGATGGTTTGAACTACTACAATTTCCCCGGCTCCGGGACGGCCAATCTGGTGGATACTTCCCCGAATGGTTTGATCCACAATTCGAACGTGTCCCCGCCGGTGCCAGGCCGTTATTCATTCCAGATGTATCAGCCTACAGCCTGGAACCAGTCGATAATTGGGTTGGCGAACACCATCACTCCGGTCACGCTTAGTTCATTCCCAGGCGTTCTCGGGACTAATTACAGTTTTACGGTCATTGCGGGGCCGACTAACGGCACCCTTAGCGGCAGTGGCCCCAACCGCACGTACCAGCCAAATATCTATTCCTGCCTGGATGCATTCACGTACACAATGAGTGATGGCACGCGGAATTTTACCAATACGGTGACGATTACGGTTGTTGGATGGCCGAGCATAATGGGCGCACAGGCGGCAATAGGGACAAATAATTCTGTAACTTTCGCTTCGCAGATAGGCCGCTACTTTGGGGATACCACGGCCTATGTTAGATACGGCGCCACCACCAACTACGGAAGTCTGGCCATGCTGGAGGATATCTTCCCAGAAGGAAGCATGGATCTATACGAGTGCAGTCTGGAAACAAATCGGGGCGCGGCGCTTTCGTTCAATGGTGGGAATCAATATGTAAAAGTTCCTGCGACCATCTCCAACGATTTTACAATCGAGTTTTGGTTTTTGTATCCGCGGGTGACGAGCTTGATGGAAGGACAATGGTATCAAGGGTTGGGCCTGGTGGATGGCTACGTCCCCGGAGCCACTGGCGACTTCGGCGTCTCTGTTGGCAATGGAAAAGTCCTTTTTGGGGTGGGAGGACCGGATACTACGATCTCCAGCGGGCAGTTGCTGGACGGTAATTGGCATCATGTGGCAGCGACGCGGGTACAAACCAACGGCGCGATGGCACTCTACATTGATGGAGTGTTGACGGCCTCCACGAATGGCAGCACGGCGACTTTGAACGGGGCCACGAATCTAACGTTTGGCTGTCTGGCGACGCTGACCAATTTCTTTCCTGGCAGCCTCGATGAGGTGCGCCTTTGGAACGTGGCTCGCACTCCAAGTCAAATCCAGCAGAACATGAATCGGAGCCTTTCGGGCACAAATTCCGGATTGGTGGCGTGTTATCATTTGGATGACTGGCCGGGGACGAATGCCGTGGACGCCAGTGGAAATGGGAAAACCGGAAACATATTGAACAATCCTGACTGGACGACCGGAAATATTCAGAACGGTTTTCTGGATACCGGCATGTATCATTTCGAACTCGTGGCGCTGAACCAGGCAGGTCCCAGCAGCAGCGGGGACCTGACGTTTGGCATAGGCACCAATGCCACGCTTTCCAGCCTGACCGTCAACCCCGGTTCATTGATTCCGTCATTTAGCCCGTCAATATTTTCCTATGTGAGCACGGTGGCGAATTCTGTGAGCAACGCGGATTACGTAGCTGTCACCAAGGACCCGCATGCACTCCTACAGGTGCAAACGAACGGCGGAGCGTTCAGCGCGCCAGTTTCCAGCATGATTAGCAACCGGGTGACACTAAACTTTGGCGCGAACCTAATACCTATTCAAATCACTTCCCCGAATAGACAGAATACCCAAACTTACACACTTAATGTTTTGCGGCTACTCAGCGACGATGCAACCTTGTCCAGTGTTACCGCAAGTGGAACGGTCTTGACGTTCAATGTCGGCACGTATTCGGGACAGTTTCCTACTGCGGCCAGCAACACCACTCTCACGGCAACAGCCAACAATCCCTATGCCACCTTGGAACTGGATGGAGTTCCTTTGACCTCTGGTGTGCCGAGCGGGTTGATCCCGTTGCCTTTTGGCAATAGCTCCCACGTGCTCGCAGTGACTGCTCAGAGCGGATTTGCCACCGTCGTCTATCCCGTGAACTTTACTCGATCCTTAAATACTAATGCCAATCTCGCAAACCTGGCATGCAGCAGTGGGGGGCTCAATCCGCCCTTCAGTTCCAGCGTGACTGGTTACAGCCTCGCTGTTCCCAACAGCGTCGGCAGTCTGACAGTGACGCCGACCTGCTCTGACAGTGTTTATGCCACAGTCCAGGTACGGGTCAATGGCGGCAGCTACTCTCCGGTGAGTTCCGAAGCATCCAGCGGCGCGCTTGGTCTTAATGTCGGGACCAACACGATTTCGATTCTGGTCGCCGCTCAAGATGGGACGAGTTCCAAGATTTATACCCTCACAGTTACGCGACAGGCGGGCTTGCCTGTGGTCACAACGCAACCGGCCAGCACAATTACTGTGGCCAGCGCCTTGCTTAATGCCAGCGTGAATCCGAACGGAACTGTCACGGTATACTCATTCCAATACGGGTCGGATACCAATTATACGAAGAGCACGGTGGCAACGAGTATCGGTGGCGGCACGAATTCGCTATCGGTCAGCAATCTGATTGCCGGACTGCTGCCAGGCACAACCAATCACTTCCGGGTGGTGGCTTCGAACAGTTTCGGCCTAGTCATGGGGGCAGACATGAGTTTCACAAATCTGGCAGATGTTCCAGTAGTGACCAATGCCACTGCCGACAGCATTGCGCATTCGACGGTCAGTCTGCATGGAGCGGTCAATCCGAATGGGGCCGTCACAATTGCCTATTTTCAGTATGGGCAGAGCACGAATTACGACAGCAGCACGAGTGTGACGAATCTGGGTGGAGGCACGACATTATGGTCGTTTGATTCAGGACTAAGCAATTTGTTGGCGGGAAAAACCTATCATTATCAGTTGGTGGCAACCAATAGTGTGGGCACGAACAGTAGTGGCGACATGACGTTTACCTTGCTGGCGCCGCCGCAAGCGACCGGCTTTGGTCAGCAAGGCAACGGCAGTTTTCAACTTCAGTTTAGTGGCGGCGCAGGTTTGAGCTATACGCTCCAGACTTCGACCGATCTGACGAACTGGATGAATCTCACCAACCTGTTGGCCGGGACAAATGGGTTGTTTATATTTAACGATGCCACGGCTACGAACTCTCCAATTCGTTTCTATCGGCTCACGCAACCGTGATGGATGCATTCACTGGCTGTTACGATTCGACCATTTTATTTAGAAGGTCATTCGCCAGTTGCTTCGTGCCTATACTCCCAAAGGAGTATTCTCTTTCCTCTGAGCCAACCTAGAATTGGCTCCGGATTTGCTTTAACCGTCTTTCAAAAATATGAGAAAATACCTGGGTGTCTTTGGGAATCGTTCTTTCGTAGGGCTTGGTGTTTTCCTGCTGGCTATTGCAGCATTGCCTCTGCGTGCGCAGGTGGATTATACGCCTTATAATTTCACCACCATTGCAGGTGTTGCGAGTATTGGCTCGAATGATGGAACCAACCGTGTCGCGCGGTTTAACAACCCCGAGGCCACGGCTTCCGACAGCGCGGGCAATATCTACGTTGCTGACAGTGGCAATCATGTCATTCGGAAAATGGCGGCAGTGGGCACGAACTGGGTGGTCACCACCATCGCGGGTTTACCAGGCAATCCCGGCAGCGCCGACGGAACCAACAGCGCCGCACAATTTTATTATCCGGCGGCAGTCGCAGTTGATAATAGCGGCAATGTTTTCGTTGCTGATTCGGCCAATTATACTATTCGTAAAATTGCCCCTTTAGGAACCAATTGGGTGGTTACAACGATTGCGGGTGTGCCCGGGTATCATGGCAGCTCTGACGGTACCAACACGGACGCGCTCTTCTTTTACCCGGAGGGATTGGCTTTTGACTCCAGCGGGCATCTTTTTGTGGGCGATTCATCCAACAACAGCATTCGCAAGATGACCCCGGTGGGAACCAACTGGGTGGTGACGACGATTGCCGGGAGCAGCCCCGTCAGCGGGAGCAACGATGGCACCAACGGTTTTGCTCATTTCAACCAGCCGTGCGGGCTGGCGGTGGATGCCGCAGGCAGCATCTTCGTGGCCGACTATTTCAACAGCACGATTCGTAAAATCACCTCGGCGGGCACGAACTGGCTGGTGACCACGATTGCCGGCAAGGTCGGGGTGGCGGATAGCGCGGAGGGGACCGGAACAAATGCCGTTTTCAACTATCCCCATGCAGTGGCGGTGGACACCAACGGCAATGTTTTCGTTGCCGATTCGGAAAATTATACGATTCGCAAACTCACTCCCAGCGGCACGAATTATGTGGTGAGCACGCCGATTGGACAGACGCGCGCCAGCAACAGCACTGATGGCACCAACAACGCGGCGCGATTTTGGTTTCTTCTTGGCATCTCCATCGACAAGGCTGGAAACCTTTTGGTGGCAGATACGCAGAATAGTGAGATTCGCAAAATCGCTCCCGTGGGGACGAACTATGTTGTGACCACACTTGCTGGTTTCGCTCAAAATGTTGGCGGTGCTGATGGTACCAATGCGGTTGCCCGCTTCAACTCTCCCAGAGGCATTGCGGTGGATGCGGCAGGCAACGTTTTCGTGGCGGATCAAAATAATAACACAATCCGCAAACTTACTCCGGTCGGAACGAACTGGGCGGTGACCACCATCGCCGGACAAGCGGGAATGGCATACTACGGTGATGGGAATGGCACAAATGCGTACTTTAATTATCCTGCTGGAATCGCCGTCGATGCCAGTGGCAATCTCTTCGTCACCGATGCGGGAAATCATGTCATTCGCAAGCTGACACCGACGGCTACGAATTACCTGGTGACGACCATTGCGGGCTCTGCCGCTGCTCAAGCTGGCAGCACGGATGGCACCAATGCCAATGCCCGTTTTTTCATCGTTGATGGCATTACGGTCGATGCCGCCGGAAATCTTTTTGTGGCTGATAACAACAATTGTCTCATTCGTAAGATTGCGCCAGTTGGTACGAACTGGATTACCACCACGATTGCGGGAAAGTTGAACAGTTACGATTTTGCCGACGGCGTGGGGACGAACATACTTTTCAACCAGCCGACCGGAATCGCAGTGGGCAAGGGCGGCGTGGTTTACGTGGTGGATATGGGTAACAATATGGTCCGCAAGTTGACGCCCAACGGGACGAATTATGTTTCCTCCACTGTGGCTGCCTTTCCTCAGGCATATGGATTTATGGATGGCACCAACAGCGATGCAAGATTCGCTTATCCTACAGGCATCGCCATCGATACCAACGACACGCTCTATGTCACAGATCAAGGCAATAATACCATCCGTAAAGTTACCCCGCTGGGCACGAACTGGATGGTCACCACACTTGCTGGAATCCACGCCAGCACCGGGAGTGCGGATGGAGCCGGAAGTGCGGCGCTGTTCAATGGTCCATTTGGGATCGCAATCGATAAGACCGGCAATCTGTTCGTGGCTGACCTGCAGAATTCGTCCATTCGCAAAGGGAGCGCGATAACGGTGATCGAGTTGGATATGCCGTTTATAGCAGGCGGTCAGTTACAGGTGCCTTTCCTCTTGAAGAATGGTTTTGCTTCCAGCTTTAAGCTCCTGCAAGCCAGCCAGCCTGGTGGACCATACACCACAAATAGTACTGCGACGTTAAGCACGGTGTTTACAGGCACAGCATTTAAATTCGCCATTCCTGTTCCCGCTGCATCACGCTTCTACAGAGTGCAAACGCCATAGTGAAAATGGTGGTCGTTATTGTTGTTGACCGGAAGTTTACCTCAATTATTGGGAACGATGATTTTATTTGTTGAACGCTTCGCTTTACTGGGCGATCAGTTCGTGAGAAAATTGTTTGTGGATTGTGGCATGGTATAAGTGCAAGCCATTCATAGTGGAAGGCCACGGCCTCAATTGTTTTTCCCGCTTCCGTGGAGTTAAGGATTAATTATGGCGATTAGAAAGGTCGAGATTGAACGGTTCAGCGTGACATCTTCCAAGCCGTTCGAGGCGGTTGTGGCAGCGCTCAAGGCTTCGGTCGGGCATCCAGATATGGTCGAGTTCGCAAACGTGACCAAGACGGCACGGACGTTCGCTGAATTGCAAAGTGCGGTTCAGCGCGGCTTGGGCAGGACGGGGCTGATGCTATTTACGGAATTCGATCTCGGGGCAATTTTGCGCAAGGAGACCGGGCTCGACAGACCGAAAATCGTGCGCCTTGTGATCGGCAATCCGCTCATCATGAAAGAAATGGCGAAGCATGTTCCCGACGCCGGATCCTACGCGCCGGTAACAATTCTTGTGGATGAACGGCCGGATGGCGTGCATTTGACGTATGACAGGATGGCCAGTCTTCTGGCTCCCTACGGAAACGCGGACGCACTTGCTGTCGCTCGGGATCTCGACTCAAAAATTGAGAACCTGCTTCGAGAGTCTGCGGCTTGAGATGTTGCACTTAACTGACTGAGGACAAAACTGGAAGCCGACGTAGGCGACCGCGTGACACCATTTCCTGCTTTTAGGGCGCTCTCAAACCCGTTCTGCACCATCATCAGCTTAAGGGATTTTTGGTGCGGCAGTCCAGGCGCTTGTGAAGTTCTCCAGCCATTGCTGAAGGATGCTATAAAACTCGTCGGCCCCAAGCCAGATGTCTTCAAGCGTGCGCGGGTCGTGGTGATACCCTTCTTCGATGCTCCTAAAGGCGATGAGACGAACGCGGTCTCCCACATCGAATTGCAGAACATAACTCCCGTCATCGAAGGCTTCGTCACCGTCTGGAGCCCATTGCATATTGCTATCGGAAACGATGTCGCTGAAATTTGAGATTCCAAAGAACGGTTCGTCTATCTTGTCGGGCGCATATCTGGAATCGCGAAACGCATCGGCAATCGCGCCGGCATCAGGTTCAGTCGCGAAGGGGGTAGTGTGTTTACCTCGCCGAGCGATTAGCTCCTTCACTGTGCCATAGGAGCAGGCCAGCAGCGTGGCGTCTGGGGCATAGACACCGTAACAGTGTTCACGAATATAAATCACAAAATAGCCTAATGCGCGAGAGCCTAAAGACTCGTATGCCTTTGATATTCCGGACTCAATTGCGAACCTGGTCTTGTCGCCTGCAGTGATTACCGTCATGGTGCCTTAAAAACTCCCGGGTATTGAATGCGTAATTGCCTCGTCATACTCGGAAGTTAAGTGAGCGAAGGCGTTTGTGTAAATACTTTGTCTTCAACCCTTGTTTCCGAATTACACCGGATGCAATCCTCCACGAACAAAATTGCACGCGTGTGATGCTCGCTTGGGCTCGCGCCTTCGGCAAAGTGTGGGTGTGTTAGGGCAGATACCCAGGGCGGCACGCGCTTTGCGCGTTTGCCCGGGGCTGGTTTAGGTCGGGCGTTCAGCCCTTTCTATTGGGGCTGGCGAGTGTTTTGGCTGACGAGCTATTTGCCGTCCTGGATTTTGAGCCAGTCGGCAAAAAGGCGGATCCATTCGTCGGAGGGGAGGTTTTGTTTTCTCATGCCGAAACCGTGGCCGCCCATGGAGTAGAGGTGGAGTTCGGCGGATTTTTTTGCGGAGGTCCAGTCCTGGTAAAGGGTGACGCTTTGCGGGGCGAGGTTGAAGGGGTCGTCGGTGGCACCCAGGATGAACATGGGGGGAGCGTCGGCGGGCACGCCGTGATCCTTGATGGCCCAGCTGTAGGCGGGGTAGATGGGGGCGACGAAATTGGGGCGAGTTTCGGCGGTGTAGTTATAGGCGACGGAGGTGGCCACGGTGCCGCCAGCGGAGAAACCGATGATGCCGATGTGGTCAGGTTTGAGGCCGTAATCTTTGGCATGCGTGCGGAGGTAGCCGATGGCGGTTTTTCCGTCTTCCAGCGCGAGCTTGACGGTGGGGGCGACGACGGTATCGAGATTGCCCTGGCTGAGCATTTCGCGGGTGGGGTCATCAGTTTTGCAATGGACGAGGCGATATTTTAGAACAAAACAGGTGAAACCTTTTTTGGTCAACCAGCGAGCGACATCGAAACCTTCACTGTCAATCCCCAGTCCGAAGAATCCGCCGCCGGGGCAGATCACGATGCCGGTGCCATTGGTCGTGCCGGAGTCGGGGCGGAAGACGGTGAGAGTGGGATTGACCACGTTGAAAACGACGCGGGCTTGCCAGAGGTTGGTCAGGCTTACCTGTTCGGTGTGTTTCCATTCTTCGGAGCCGGGAGCGGGTCCTTTGTAGAGGCGGATGATTTCTTCCTCAGCGTGAAGGCTGAGGCAAGTGAGTAAAAGAAAAAGAGCTGTTAATTTTCTCATAAAGGTTTTGGTTGGGAGTGCGGGATCAAAGCAAGTTTGCTGGAAATAAGGCTTAGCTCAAGTAAAGATTTCAACGTATGATAAGCGTTTGATGATAATATACCGAATGCCAAAATTAATTTCCGAAATGGGAGAAAGAACCGGAATGAAAGCAGGCAATAAGCTTGATGAAAGTGGAGATTGAAAAGTCATGGACCTGAAGGACGAGGAAAATTCATTAGTCATTGGGAACAGGGTTCTTTTGATTTGAGGCGGCGTTGTCGGCCTTGCTTCAAACCAAAATCTCTCCTGCCATTCAGAAATTTCTTTCGGCATTCGGTATAAAAGATGAGAGAACGGGAACTTGTCAGGAGTTACATAATTCCGTAGCCTTAAGGCTTAATTAAGAATCTAATATTGCCCAATTTAAAATTTCTATGAGCGTTCTGATTGTTGGTTCGACGGCCCTGGATTCCATCAAGACTCCGAAGGCGGAAAATCCGCGGCTGTTGGGTGGCTCGGCGAGTCATGCGGCGGTGGCGGCGAGTTTTTTTGCGCCCACGAAGCTCGTAGGGGTTGTGGGAGAAGATTTTCCGAAGAAGTATATCCAGCTTTACAAGAAGCATAAGATCCACCTGGAAGGGTTGCAGATTCTTCCCGGAAAGACTTTCCATTGGTCGGGCGAGTACGAAGTGAACATGAACAATCGTCGCACGCTCGAGACTGAACTGGGTGTGTTCGAGACGTTCAACCCGAGGTTGCCGGTCGCGTATCAAAAATCAGACTTTGTCCTGCTGGCAAATATCGCGCCTTCGTTGCAACACCATGTTTTGACGCAGATGAAGAAGCCCAAGTTCGTGGTGGCTGATACGATGGATTTGTGGCTGAACATTGCATTGCCAGACTTGTTGAAACTGCTGAAGCGGGTGGATGGGTTTGTGCTGAATGACAGTGAAGCGCGCCAACTTACGCAGGAAGATAACATTATGGCGGCGTTGAAGAAGATACACAAACTGGGGCCGAAATATGTGATCATCAAGAAAGGCGAGCATGGGGCGATCCTTTCAACGAAAGCCGGCTTGTTTGTGTCACCGGCTTATCCGCTGCATCGCGTCGTGGACCCAACAGGCGCTGGTGATTCGTTCGTGGGCGGGATGATGGGCTATCTTTCCACGGCGAAAGGTTCGGTTGATAACAATATTCGCAGGGCAATGATTTACGGCAGTGTGGTGGCTTCGTTCTGTTGCGAAGGATTCGGGCTGAACTTTACCACGAAAATTACACGGCCTGCGATTGAAGCGCGCGTGAAGGAATTGGAAAGGCTGACCAGGTTTTAAAAGCGTCCGATTGCTAACAAACGATCGATTTTTGGATTAAATCTGAAAATCGATCGTTTTCTTTTCACGATCGGCTTTTTTTATCACTTTCACGTTGACCTCTTCCTGGAGCACGAGTGAGTTGGGAGAAACGCTCTGCATGAGGAAAACGTTGGCGCCGATGGTGCTGCCGGCGCCGATTACCGTTTCGCCGCCGACAATGGTGGCATTGGCATAAATGGTGACGCGGTCTTCGATGGTGGGATGGCGTTTCAGTCCGTGTAATTGCTGACCACCAGCAAGGGAACGCGCAACCAGGCCAACACCTTGATACATTTTTACGTGATCACCAATTTCAGCAGTTTCGCCGACGACCGCACCAGTTCCGTGGTCGACAAAGAAGTGTGAGCCGATTTTGGCTCCGGGGTGCAAGTCGATTCCGGTGCGCCCGTGTGCCCACTCCGTCATGATGCGAGGAATCAGAGCGACATCCTTTTTGTAGAGCTCATGTGCCAATCGTTGGACGGCGATGCTTTCGACAAAAGGGTAGGCGACAATGATTTCTTCCCGGCTAAGAGCAGCGGGGTCGCCGTTGTAGGCGGCTTCGGTATCGGTTTGCAACAACTCGCGTATGTGCGGAAGTTTGCCTAAAAACTCCATGGTCAACGCATGCGCGGTAGGCCGCAAGTCCTTCTTGTGCAGGTTTTCAGGCGGGCGATATTCGAGGCTTTTATAAATCTCATCCTCCAAATGTTCCAAAACAGTATCCATCAGCAGGGCGGTCTCCACCTTGATTTCGGAGGAATGGATCGGCTTTTCATCGAAAAAACCCGGGAACAAAAGGCGCAGCAGATCGACAGTAATGGAGCAAACGGCCCGCTTGGATGGCAGGTTCTTGCCATCCAGATGATTGATGCCACCATGCCGGGCATAGGAAGCGACCAATTGATCGGTTAATTGTGTAACCGTGATTTGCACAGAGGGAGTATTCAGCAGCCAGCGAAGAAAGGCAAGCTAACGGGCAGCACGTAAAACAGCTTCGACCGTGCTCGCAACCGGGATCGAAGTCATGCAACGAAAGTCGATGGGGCATTGGCGCAGGAAACAGGGGGAGCAGGGGGCTTGAACCCGAAGGATTTGGTGTGAGAAATCGCCAGGAAGTCCAGGGCCGGTGAGTTCCGGCGAAGTGCTGCCAAAAGGAACTATGACGCGGGTGCCAAGTGCCGCCGCTACATGCATGGGGCCGGAATCGTTGGTGAGCAGGACACGGCAAAGTTTCAGGGCGGCGCACAGTTCTCCCAGTGAGGTCTTTCCAGCCAGGTTAAAGACATGGGGAAATTTCCCGGTTTCCTCAACTCCAAACAGCTTCTCATTTGCGCGATAAATATTGGTGGTGATGCGAAGGGAGAGTTCAAGGTCTGCGTGCACACCGAAGATCAGCCACCGACATCTGGTGCGACGTTGGATTTCAATTGCGGCTTCGGTGAATCGCTCTTCCGGCCAGCGTTTGGCTGGTCCATATTCCGCGCCGGCATTCAACCCGAACCAAAGCGCCGGTTCCCCTGGTTTGGAAGAAAGGTTAAATTTGGCGGTCAGTTTTGCGACATTCTCAGTGGGAACGACAATCTTTGGAGCTACAGGCTCTGGTTGGGCACCGATGGCGGTTGTGAGGTGAAGATATTGATAAATATGGTGTGCTGTCCGAGGGTAGCTTGTGGGGCTGGAATTATTCGTCCTGATCAACTCTTGCACCTCAATTTCCGAGCGTTTATGCATGGCCAGTTCATCCGGGCGCGATTGCACTGGTTGAGTGAGAAGCCAGTCACGCCAAGGGCGGGCGTAACCGACCCTTTTTTTGACGCCTCCAAACCACAGTTCCAAGGCTGAACGCGGTGAATTTGGGAAAATGAGCCCGAGATCATAATTTTGCCTTCGCAAACGCCAGCCAATCTTCAGCGGACCGGCCTTCGAACCAAACGTGCGAATTTCGTTAATTGAGGGATGATTTTGATAGAGATCTTTCAGTTTGGCATGAGTGAGCAGCGTGATATGTGCGTGTGGCCGGGATTCACGGAGGCGCTGCAGGGCAGGAGTGGTCATGACAGCATCACCAAGCCAGTTGACGCCTCTAACCAGGATGCGTTCAGTATGCGCGGAGGGCATTTAATGGTCCCGGAATTTAAGCAGCGTCTTCACCTTCCATCTCCGGCTCCGGTTCCGGTTTGGATTGGGCCGGCTTCTGAGGAGCTGGCTTCCACCGATTATGAACCCAAAACCAATTGGCTGGATCACGACGAACGGCCTCTTCCAGAGCGGAGTTGACGTCACGCATAATGGCTTCGACAGTGCGGGATTCCCCAAACTCGCGAGTGGGAATTTCATCGCTCACTTCGATGCGCCAATATCCGGGGCGCGTCCGGAAACAGATGGAGACATGCAAAGGCATGTTGTAGCGCATGGCGAAGACAGCCGGGGCCTTGGTCGTGGAGCAATCCCGTCCCAGGAACGGGAGCCGCATGCCACTGTTACCCGCGTGCTGATCGGAGAGCAAGCCTAACAAAAGATGCTTTTTACGAGTTGCCTCGCGCAAGGCTGCACCATCCATGCGGCGCTCAAAAAACAAGCAACCAGTCTGTTCGCGCAGTGAGAGCACCAGTTTGTTGATGGCAGGATTACGGATGGCGCGATAAGTGGTTGCACCCTGATACCAGGGCAGGATGTGCACTGCGTGGGCAAATAACTCGAAGTTCCCAAAATGCCCGATGGCAAAAACCCGGCTGGTGGGCGTTTCCGTTTCGGTTTTGGGTAGAAGTTTTTTGACGCCCACGACCTGCATATGTTCCTTCAGTTGGTCGAACGTCATGGCCGCTGTTTTGATGGCGCAAGACCAGTTTTCGCCAATGCGACGGAAATTCTCCTTCGCGATGGCCTTGACTTCAGTGGCCGGCTTTTCTGGAAAGGAGAGGGAAATGTTTTTGATAGCGACGCGGCGATGCCGGGCATCGAGGTAATAAAACAAGCCTCCTCCAGCACGCCCGGTGTGGGCCACCCAGGTGATGGGGAGTGCCTGGAGAAAGCCGATCAACCCGCGGGCAATGTAATAAAGCAAAAAGTTCATGGTCGCCTAGCGGAAGCAGATCTTGCGGACGCAGTCCTGAAAATCTTTCGCCCCGCTCAATATTTTGATTTCCACCCGCACAAAATAAATGGGCAGGTCGCGCCGATCAATCTTGGGAAATCGCACGGCATCCTTCTGAGTCGTGATAATCAATTCCGCCTGACGCTTCTTGCTCCGATTAATCGCATTAAGCACTTCCTGTTGCGAAAAACGGTGGTGATCCGCAAAACGCTTGGAATACACCAGGTTTCCGCCCAAGGCGGTGAGACTGTGCTCGAAACTCTCTGGTTGAGCAATACCACTAAAGGAGGCGACTTTACGATCCTTGATTAATTCCAGGCCGCAACGTTGGCCGGTAAATACGTCCTCAAAATAGAGCGGATGATGAATGCATTCGATAATTCCCGCGGTCGGGTTTAACTCAGCGATGCGTTTTCTGAGTTCCTCCGTTTTGCCGTCGCTTTTAGTAATGAAAATGGTGGTGGCGCGGGCAAGATGCGAAGGGGGTTCACGCAAGGTGCCGCGCGGGAGCAGGCGTTCATTGCCAAAAGGCTGCTGGCGATCAATTAAAACGATGTCCTGTCGGCGGCCACGAAGCTTCCAATATTGAAATCCATCGTCGAGGAGAAGTGTGTCGCAGCCGAACTTCTCAATCGCATAGCGACCGCTTTTCACGCGGTCCTTGTCAACCAGCACAACGACATCCTTGAGATTCGAGGCCAGCATGTAAGGTTCATCGCCGGCAGCTTCAGAATCCAGGAGCAGGGATTTACCATCAGAAACAACTCGAGGAGGAGTACTATCTTCCTGAAAGAGAAGCTTGTTTACAAGACGTTTACGAAACGGAGGAGGTTTGGAGCGATAGCCTCGTGATAAGATGGCAACCGTTCGACCTTGATCTTTGAGTTCCCGGGCAAATTTCTCCACCACGGGTGTTTTGCCGGTACCACCCACCGTAAGGTTACCGATCGCGATTACTTGTACCCCGAGGGTGGAATCGCGCATAATGCGAACGTTATAGAGGAAACGCCGGGTTTTAACAGCGACTTGGAAAATTTTGGAAAGCGAGTACAAAATGGCGCGGACGAGCCCCGCCACGTAACCGCGGCGTTGCTCAAAAATCACGTCTAAAAGGAACGTTTCAATGGATTCCGTCCACGCACGGATAGATTCACGCATGCAAGCATAGTCTGCCAAGGTGTGGCAAAGAGGGCAAGCGGAAGGCTGAGAAAGAAACATTTCATCGATTTAATCGATATACGTTCAATTATTTTTAATTAAAATTGACGAATTGTGATTTGACTAAGTGAGCAAAAGCGCGGAAAGTGGCACGAAAGCCGGGTATGAATTGGTGTTAGGCTTCCGGGTGGAAATCTGTCGGTTCTTTGCGGCTTCTTTTGATTAGCAGAATTATGTCTATATTTTTCTTTTGGATGTCCGCAAGTTTTGTAATCGGCATCTTTTTCGCATCCCTCTTTGAGTGGGTGCTTCACAAGTATATCATGCATCGGCCGGTGGGCAAATTTGATTATGCCTTCCAAGCTCATGCCGTGGTTCACCACCAAATTTTCAAGGCCGACCATACTTATCATTTGATTGATGAAAAGGACAAGCACACGATCCCCATGGCATGGTGGAACGGCCCGGTGTTGATTGCAGTTGGAATGCTTCCTTTCGTGCTGGCTTCATGGCTGCTTGGACATTGGGCCATTGCCTGCGGCGCGGCCCTGGCTTGCGCCAGCTATTACGGCGCTTATGAGTACATCCACTGGTGCATGCACCTGCCAAGGAAGCGCAATATCGAACGCTCCGGCATCTTCTTCCGCCTAAACGGCCATCATCTTTTGCATCATCGTTATATGCACAAGAATTTTAATGTAGTGCTCCCTCTGGCTGATTTGATTTTGGGAACCCTGCTGCTGCGCTCCAAAGTGCATTTCAAACAGGCAGAAGGTCCTTCGGTGCCGAATGTGCAGCCGAAGAATGCGAAGACCCGGTTGCCCAAGTTTGCCGTGGCAGAGTAATTGTTGATTTAACGAATAAAAATCCTGCCCTCGTCGGAGTTCCGGCGAGGGCTTTTTCTTTATTGATACGCAAAAAAAATTTGCGTTTGCCGGAATTTTGGTAACACTGCGCGCATGAGCAAGAGTGTATCACGTAAATTTGCTGCGTATCCCCGCCTCAATCCGTTGGGCGTGGGCAAAAATATTTCCGCTGCGGACCTGATCGATCAAACCTTTCTGGCGTACAACGGGGGACGCATTCGCGAAGCGGCACAACTTTTGACCGAGAAGATGCTGCCGAAGGATGGATTCATTGGCATGAGCCTGACCGGCGCCTTGACGCCGGCGGGACTGGGCAAGTCCTGCCTCATTCCATTCATGAAGGCGGGTTTTGTGGATTGGATTATTTCGACCGGGGCCAATCTTTACCATGATCTTCACTACGGCCTCAACATGAAGCTCTACGCCGGTTCACCCTTTTTGAACGACATAGAACTGCACAAGGACGGCGTCATCCGTATTTACGATGTGCTGTTCGACTATAATGTGCTGCTCGATACCGACGCGTTTGTTCGGGAAGTAATCAAAGGGCCGGAGTTCCAACGCACGATGGGCACCGATGAGTTTCATTATCTGTTGGGCAAATACGTTTCCGAGCGCGGCAAAAAGCTGGGGCTGAAGGATAGCTCCGTGCTGGCCACGGCTTATGAATGTGGCATTCCAATTTTCACGAGCAGCCCGGGCGATAGTTCGATCGGCATGAATGTGGCCGCGATGGCGCTGCGTGATTCCAAATTGCTGATGGATGTGAATCGTGATGTGAATCAGACGGCTGCGATTGTGTATGAAGCCAAGTCGAGCGGACACAAGTCATCCGTGTTCATTCTCGGTGGCGGGTCACCTAAGAATTTCATGCTGCAAACCGAGCCACAGATTCAGGAAGTAATGGGCATCCAGGAAAAGGGCCATGATTATTTCCTTCAATGCACCGATGCGCGTCCGGACACCGGTGGGTTGAGCGGTGCCACGCCGGCTGAAGCAGTAAGCTGGGGCAAAGTGGACCCGAACACCTTGCCTGACTGCGTCGTTGCCTACGTGGATTCCACCATTTCGCTGCCGCTGCTGACCGCGTATTGCCTGAGCCGGGTCAAGCCGCGAAAGCTCAAACGTCTTTACAACCGCCGCGATGAATTGCTTGATACCATCAAGGGCCTTTACCTTAAGACCGGCACGGTGACCAAGATCAAGACCAGTCGCAAGGTTGCCAAGCGCTCCAGCGGTATTGGCTTGAATAAGAATATCGATCGCGACCGTTAAGCAGTGGTGCAATAATAGTCGCAGGTTAAGCCCGGGCTTTGGCTCGGGCTTTTCCGTTCAAGCCAGGATGGATTTTACCACTTCACCGTGAACATCGGTCAGGCGGTAGTAACGGCCTTGGAATTTGTAAGTGAGTTTTTCGTGGTCGATGCCGAGTTGGTGAAGGATGGTGGCCTGGAGGTCGTGGACGTGAACCGGGTTTTCCGTCACACTATAACCGTAATCATCCGTGGTGCCATAGCTGAAGCCGGGTTTCACGCCGCCACCGGCCATCCAGGCAGTGAAACATCGCGGGTGATGGTCGCGACCATAATCCGTGGGAGTCAGCTTGCCTTGTGAATAGTTGGTGCGGCCGAACTCACCGCCCCAGACCACGAGCGTGTCTTCGAGCAAACCACGCTGCTTCAGGTCGGTGATAAGCGCGTAACAGGCTTGATCGACATCTTTGCATTGACGTCGGATGCCGGCGGGCAGGCCACCATGGTGATCCCAGCCGGGATGATAGAGCTGAATAAATCGCACATCGCGTTCGGCGAGGCGACGGGCAAGGATGCAGTTCGCGGCGAAGGTTCCGGGATTTTTTGATTCAGTCCCGTAGAGTTCAAACGTGCTGGCTGGTTCCCTGGAAATATCCATTACATCGGGAACGGATGTTTGCATGCGGTAAGCCAGTTCATATTGAGCCACGCGCGAGTTGATCTCCGGATCACCGAGATCCTGAAACTGGAGCGCGTGCAATTCGCCGAGTTTGTCGAGCATCTTGCGACGGCTTTGGCCCGAAATGCCGTCAGGATTGGCCAGATAAAGAACCGGGTCCTTGCCTGATCGGAACTGCACGCCTTGATGGGTGCTGGGTAGAAAACCGTTGCCCCAAAGACGCGCATACAAGGGTTGATCGATGCGGTCTTTGGAAATGAGAACGGTGAATGCAGGCAGGTTTTGGTTGGTACTGCCGAGTCCGTAGCTGAGCCAGGCGCCCATCGATGGGCGTCCGGGAAGTTGTGAACCAGTCTGGAAAAATGTGATGGCGGGGTCGTGATTGATGGCTTCCGTGTGCAACGATTTGATGAAACAAAGTTCGTCTGCGAGTTTGGCAGTCCAAGGCATCAGCTCGCTGACCCAGGCACCGCTCTGGCCATGTTGAGCAAAATTGAAGATGGAACCGGCGAGCGGCAGGGTGGATTGATTTCCAGACATGCCGGTGAGCCGTTGGCCCATGCGTACGCTGGCTGGCAGATCCTCACCGTTTCGCTTATTGAGCAGCGGCTTGTAATCGAACAAATCCAATTGTGATGGTCCGCCACTCATGAACAGATAGATGATGCGTTTCGCTTTCGGTGCGAAATGCGGCACATCCAGAATGCCTTTCAAAGAATGATCCGGAGCGGACGCACTGGCGAAGGTATCCTTACGCAGCAAGCCGAACAAGGCGGCACCGCCGAGACCGAGGGCGAATTTGCTGAAGAAGTCGCGGCGATTCATCTGAAAGTTGACGTGCGAGCAATTCATATCATCTACGCATTACGGCTTCGTCGTGGTTCAATATGGCCTCGGCGAGAACTGTGCCAGCGGCCAGATCCGCCGGGTTTAGGGTGGGATCGTTTTTCACTTCGCCGATAACCAACAACTTCTCCGTTGCCTGTTTATCGTTGGCAAACAACTCGCGTTGCTCCTGATAAAGTTCTTTCAGCAATTTAACTTCCCTAGCTGTGGGGCGGCGGTCCGTAAGCAGGCGGAAGGTCCAGGAGACCTGGCTTTCCAGGTTCGTGCCGCCTTCCTTGAGCATGCGCTGGCTGATGTGTCTGGCGGCTTCGATGATTTGGGTATCATTCAGCAGGGCCAAGGCTTGCAAGGGTGTGCTGGTGCTTTGACGACGCACGGTGCAGGTGTTTTTTTCACTGGCATCGAACGCAATCATGGCGGGGTTGGGCACTGTGCGTTTCCAAAAGGTGTAAAGGCTGCGACGGTGTAGGTCATCACCATGGCCTTGATCGTAGTGCGGAGCGCCCATTGCTTTTTCCTCCCAGAGACCTTCGGGCTGATAGGGTTTCACACTTGGGCCGCCTATTTTTTCGACGAGCAGACCACTGGTGGCGAGTGCCTGGTCACGCAGCATCTCGGCCGTGAGGCGACGGGATGGGCCGCGGGCCAAAAGTTCGTTGGCAGGATCGCGGGCGAGCAGTTCGGAATTGGCTTGCGAGGATTGTCGGTAAGTAGCGGACAGAGCGATCAGTTTGAGAAGATGTTTCATGTCCCATCCGCTTTCCCTGAAGTCGCAGGCCAGCCAATCAAGCAGTTCCGGATGTGTGGGAAACGAACCTTGACGGCCAAAGTTGTCACTCGTTTCCACCAGTCCACGACCAAACATCATCTGCCAGGCGCGGTTTACGGTGACGCGGGTGGTTAAAGGGTTTTCGGGTGAGAGAAGCCAGTGCGCGAGGCCGAGACGATTGCGGGGTTCGTCGGCGTGAAGGGGTGGCAGTGCGGCGGGAGTGTTGGCCGAGACTTGATCGCCATGGGCATCGTAAGATCCTCGCTTGAGGATATACGCAGGCTTGGGTTGCGGCAGTTCCCGCATGACCATTATTTCCGGGATGGGATTGATCAGGCTGTTTTGCTCCTGGCGTAATTGATGTAATTGATCGTTCAGTTTAAAGCCGGGCCGGTAAATGGTGGCGCAGTAGAAGGTAAACAAATTGTCGCGTTGGACCGAGGTTAGTTGTGAGTTTGTGGTATTCCAGGTATTTGAAAAACTATTCTGACCGCCGAGCAATGAAACCTCCATTGGAGTCAGGGCGCGGTTGAAAAGTTTAAATTCATCCACGCGCCCGCCTTTGAAACCGTTATCTCGAAAGCGGTAGCCAATGGCGAGGTCAGGTTCGCCATTTTCGTAAGTGATATCCTTGAACAATCCATCCCGGATGACTTCGAGGGGCGTTGGCTCGCCATCGATGTAAATCTGCACTCCATTGGCGTGGCTCGAGCCGTCGTACGTCATCGCGATGTGCACCCATTCGTTGGTTGGAATGGCATTGCTGGTTGTGACCTTGAGTGAATTGCCAGGCCACATGTGGTGCAGACCAACCGCCACGCGGCCATTCTCGAGTAAAAGTTCATAACCACGACTGCCCGCATCAATCGGGGCTTTGCTGTGATGAAGAATGACAGCACGCGGGGCGAGCGTGGATGTTTGCAACCAGAGGCTGATCGAGAATGGATCTGTGCGGCTGAACTTTCCAAGATCAGGGAAGGTAAAACCGTTTTCACCACTTAATTCAGCGCACTGTCCTAACTTTCCGGAGACGAGTTTCGGGTTTTCCACCGGGTTGCCGGGCTTGGAGGGATCGGCAGCATTCGCAATTTTATTGGAAACAATTTCATCGAAAGAAAAAGAGGCAATCAAACCTGGGATTTCCAGTTTGTTGGTTTTGGTATTGAGCCATTCATCGAAGGCATCAAGCGCGGTATCGCGAACAGCCACCAGTTGCTGTTCCTTTTTGGTGATCTCAGTGTTGAGCCTGGCCAGCTTTGTATCGGTCGCGTCGTCCGAGAGCAACAAGGTTGGCACCGGCATTGAGTCGGTGAAGTAGCTAGTCTGGCCTGACTCATCGATATTTTGAAAGAAGGAGAAGAGAGAGTAATAATCTTTTTGTGTGATGGGGTCGAATTTATGATCATGGCAGCGGGAGCATTCGAAGGTGAGGCCAAGGAACGCAGTGCCCATGGTGTTCACGCGATCGACAACGTAGGCAACACGGTATTCCTCTTCAACGATGCCACCTTCCTCATTCTGGCAATGAAGACGATTGAAGGCAGTGGCGAGGCGTTGTTCCTTGGTGGCATTAGGCACCAGATCGCCGGCGAGTTGCCAGAGAACGAACTTATCGAAGGAGAGATTTTGGTTGAACGCCTTGATCACCCAATCGCGATAAGGCCACATCGCGCGGTACCGGTCCATTTGATATCCATGTGTGTCGGCAAAGCGTGCGATATCCAGCCAGTCGGTGGCCATGCGCTCACCGTAACGAGGTGAAGCGAGCAGGCGGTCGACCACTTTCTCGTACGCATTCGAAGATTTGTCGGCAAGGAAGCCATCCATCTCGGAGAGGGTGGGTGGCAGACCGGTGAGATCAAAAGTGATGCGGCGCAGGAGCGTTTCCTTGCGGGCTTCGGGTGAGGGTTTGAGATTTTCCTTTTGCAGACGGGCCAGGATGAAAGAGTCAATCTGGTTTTGTGCCCAGCGTGTGTTTTTGACCTTCGGAACCTCGGGACGTTGCGGTGGTTCGAAGGACCAATGCCTGCTCCAGACGGCTCCTTGATCAATCCAGCGTCTGAGCAGGTCAATTTGTTGAGCAGTCAATTTGCGATTCGATTTAGGCGGCGGCATGAGGTCGTCAACGTCGGTGGTGGTGATGCGACGGATGAGTTCGCTTTTCGAGCTTTTGCCAGGAGCGATGACCGCCTTGCCGTCCTTGACGCGGAATGCGCCGTCTTTGGTATCGAAGCGGAGTTTGGCTTTGCGTGCTCCTTCGTCCGGACCGTGGCACTGGTAACAATTGTCGGAAAGGATGGGGAGGACATCGCGACTGAAGTTAACCTGCCCGGAGGGGGACGCTGCCAATGTTATCCCGTTGGGGACAATTTCCAGAATCAACCAGAGTGCAAATAATGTTTGAAGGCGTACAGCCATACAACACGGTTCAAAAGCTTTGGCAGTCAATGTGCCTTTGAGACGCATCGAGCACCAGACTAAGTTTTGCGAAAATGGCTGCGGCCGGTCAGGCGATCAACTCGCGGACGACACGGGAGGCCTCAACACCGGTAAGGCGTTGGTCGAGGCCTTGATAGCGGAACGTGAAGCGTTCGTGATCCATGCCGAGTAACTGGAGGGCGGTGGCATGAAAATCGTGAATGTGGACTGGATCCTTGACGATGTTGTAGGAGAAATCATCCGTTTCGCCGTAAATGGTTCCGCCTTTCGATCCACCGCCAGCCATCCACATGGTGAAGCAGCGGGGATGGTGATCGCGTCCGTAATTGTCCTTGGAGAGGCCGCCTTGAGAGTAAATTGTCCGGCCAAACTCGCCGCCCCAAATCACCAGGGTATCGTCCAGCATGCCGCGTTGTTTGAGATCTTGAATCAAGCCGTAACAGGGTTGGTCGACGTCTTTGCACTGCATGGGCAGGCGACCGGAGACGTTCGCATGCGTGTCCCAATTGTTGTGATAAATCTGAACGAAGCGGACGCCGCGTTCCACCATGCGACGGGCGAGCAGGGCGGTATTGGCAAAGGTTCCGGGCTTCTTCGCTTCATTACCGTAGAGTTGATAAACGGACTCGGGCTCGCCGGACATGTCGGTCAGTTCGGGGACGCTCGCCTGCATGCGGAAGGCGAGTTCGTACTGATTAATACGGGTATGGGTTTCAGGATCGCCCACATCATGATAATTCATTTCATTCAGCGCCTTCAATCCATCAAGCATGCTGCGACGCACCTTGGCATCAACTCCATTGGGATTATTGATGTAAAGGATGGGATCACCTGCAGAACGGAAGGAAACGCCGGCGTGTTGTCCGGGCAAATAACCCGAGGACCAGAGACGACCCGAGATTGCCTGGACTTGCTCGGTATTGGTCGGCTTGGCCACGAGCACAACGAAAGTGGGCAGGGAAGAATTCATGGAACCGAGTCCGTAAGAAACCCATGAACCGAGGCAGGGGCGGCCCGTGATTTGGTTGCCGGTCTGCATGTAGCAAATGGCCGGTTCATGGTTGATGGCCTCGGTGTGCATGGAGCGAATGAAGCACATATCGTCAACCATCTTGGAAGTCCAGGGAAGCAGTTCGCTGACCCACATGCCTGATTTGCCGTGCTGCTGAAACTTATATTTGGATGGGGCGATAGGGAAGCGGGCCTGGCCGGACGTCATTGTGGTCAAGCGCTGTCCCATACGAATCGATTCCGGCAAATCCTTGTCGTAATATTCGCCCATGGCCGGTTTGTAATCGTAGAGATCCATCTGCGGTGGTCCGCCTACCATGTGCAGATAAATCACCCGTTTAGCCCTGGGCGCGAAGTGTGGGCCAATTGGTTGGTTCTTCGCATGTGACAAAGAGGCAACCTTTTCGGCACCCTTCGCCAATCCGGGAGCCAACATTCCAAGAGCGGCGGCACCCATCAAACTGGCGCCGCGCCGGAAGAATTGACGGCGCGTTTCATAGCGGACGTAATCTTTGAAAATTGGATGGGGATTAAATTCAGGAAACATAAGCTTATTTATTCAGGACTTCATCCAGGTTCATCAGTTGGTTGGCCACCATGGTGTAAGCCGCGAGGGTGGGGCGATCCAGAGAAGGGTCTGGCTTGGATTCGCCCACTGAAACCAAGGCCTCCGCGGCTTTGGGAGTGGACTGGTAGTGAGCAAGCAGGCCTTTATAGCCGGAACTGACGATTTTTAATTCCGCCGGTTTAAGCGGTCGTGCGAGAAGCCGTTGGGCAATAAAATCAATGCGAACTTCATCCCTGGCGCCGCAATCCTTGAGTGCATGTTGGGCCAGATTGCGAGCAGCTTCGATAAATTGCGGGTCGTCCATGGTTACCAAAGCTTGTAGGGGAGTGTCTGTTCGTTCGCGGCGCACGGTGCAGGTTTCGCGGCTGGGAGCGTTAAAGATTTCCATGGAGGCAGGTGGTGCGGCGCGCTTCCAGAAAGTATAGAGGCTGCGACGATAAAGAGCCTCGCCAGAGTCGCGTTTGTAATCGCGGGTATTGCTGCCGATCATGGCCACGGCTTCCCATACGCCATCCGGTTGATAGGGCTTCACGCTGGGGCCGCCGATCTTCGGGATAAGCAGGCCACTGGCTGAGAGAGCGTAGTCACGGACCATTTCCCCATCCATGCGGAAGCGGGGGCCGCGCGAGAGCAGGCGATTATCAGGATCCTTGGAAAGCTTTTCCGGAGTAACCGTAGCTGCCTGCCGATAGGAGGAGGACATTACCATCAGCTTATACATATGTTTCATGTCCCAGCCAGATTCGCGAAATTCAACTGCCAGCCAGTCAAGCAAAGCCTGGTTGGAAGGAAGTTCGCCGGTGATGCCGAAATCTCCCGTGGTGCGGACGATGCCCACACCAAAAAGTTCCTGCCAGAATCGGTTCACGTTCACCCGGGCAGTGAGGGGATGTTCCGGGAGCAGCAGCCATTTGGCAAAGCCGAGGCGGTTACGGGGGAAGTCGGCAGGCATGGCTGGCAATGCCTTGGGAGTGGTCGGTTCGACCTTGTCGCGACGCTTATCATATTCACCACGGAACAACACGAAAGCCTCGGGAGATTCAGGCTTTTCGTGCATGACGTGGGCAACGGTGGCGCGAGCCTTTATGTCAGCGCCTTGACGCTCCACCTCGGCAACTGACTTGGAGAGGTCCTGGTATGGCTGGTCAAAATCCTTGAGGTAACCGGTATAAAGTTCGTCCTTCTCCTTGTCGTTCTCCTTCTTTTTTAAGCGGGTAACCAGATAGGCCATACGGGTATCCGTGGCCAGCGACTTGACTTCGGTGGGTTTGAGCACGCGATTGTAGATACGCACGTCCTGGATGCCCGCCGTATCCAACGGAGAGGAAGTATTACGCTGGCCGATTTTGAACGGGACCTTCGTGCGAAGCGTGTTTTGGAGTTTGTCAGCCTGGACACCGACCGATTCCTGGAGTTCGCCGTCCATGTAGATTTTAACGCCGCTCGCCTTGGCGGAACCATCGTACGTGATGCAAACGTGAGTCCAGCGCTTGGCATCGATTGCTTTGTTCGCCACGACCTTCAAGGCATCTTCGGGCCATTTGCTCACAATGTGTGTGCCGGGCTTGCCGCCTTCGAGCCAGAGATCCCAGCCGCGGTAATCATGTTGATCATCCATGCGGGCGATGACAGCGCCATCACGGCCCTTGGCGAGATAAACCCAGGCACCGTAAGAGAAGGATTGGTCTTTGTCGAAATCACCAACGTCATCCAGCGCCGGGGTTGTTTTGGCATCGCTGGTATAGGCCTTGGCCGCAGTATAGCCGCCTTGCCAATGAGCGTTGGTGGCCAGAGTTACCGTGCGATTCTCGCCATTAACGGCGACCTGGATGGAGTTGGTTTTGTTATCGGCGAGAAGAGCGCGGAACTGGGGGACATCCTTGGGCAGGCGTTTGGAAAAGGCTTTGGCCGAAACATTGGTGAACCAGATATCGAAATCAGGGCGCGCGACTTTGCGGCGGTCGTCGAGTTTCGCTTTGGCGGCGTCGATGCGGGGAGAAAGGGATTCCCATTTGGCGCGATCTTGTTCCAAAGGAACCACCAGAATGGGAGGCGTGTTTTGGACATTTCCATCCATGGCCTTTTGGGTGGTGTTGTTGAAGAATGCGGAGAGCGAGTAAAACTCTTTTTGTGAGAGAGGATCAAATTTGTGATCGTGACAAACGGCGCAGCCAACGGTAAGGCCCAACCAGGTCTGCCCGGTGGCTTCGGTGCGATCGCGGGCGTAGAGCACATAATATTCGTCATCAATCGCGCCGCCTTCGTTCGTGGTCATGTTGCAACGATTGAAGCCGGTGGCAACATCGTCATCGAGATCATGCCCGGGCAGCAGATCACCGGCGAGTTGATCGATGGTAAATTTATCGAATGACAGGTTGCGGTTGAATGCTTTTATTATCCAATCACGATAAGACCAGATTTCACGGTAGTTGTCGAAATGGATGCCGTTGGAATCCGCATAACGAGCCGTATCAAGCCAATAGCGAGCCCGGTGTTCACCATATTGGGGAGATGCTAAAAGACGGTCGACAAGTTTTTCGTAAGCATTGGCTGAAGTGTCTTTCAAGAAAACCTCGACGTCCTCTGGTTTAGGCGGAAGACCAGTCAAATCAAGCGTCACACGGCGGGCCAGAGTGCGGCGATCCGCTTCGGAAGCGGGTTTAAGCCCTTCCTTTTCGAGGCGCGCCAGAAGGAATTGATCTATTGGATTATGAACCCAGCGGCGGTTTTTTACCTTGGGCAACTCAGGGCGGGTTGGTGCAAGGAAAGACCAGTGGGCCTGATATTTTGCACCGCCGGCAATCCAGAGCTTGAGAAGGTCTTTTTCTTTTGAGGAGAGAGTTTTGTGGGTTTTGGCCGGAGGCATGATGTCGTCCGGGTCAGAGGCCGTGATACGACGGACCAGTTCGCTTTTCTCAGGACTACCCGGGACGATGGCGAATTTGTTTTCTTTTCTGGGCGCTGTGGCTTCGTCGAGTTTATCGAGGCGCAAACCCGCCTTGCGTGAAGCGGAATCCGGACCGTGGCAACCGAAGCAGTTCTCCGAAAGGATGGGGCGAATGTCGCGGTTGTATTCAATCTTGTCGGGAGCAGGAGCTGCATTAACCTGCGAGGCCACAAGCGTGCCCAGGAGTGCTAGAAAAAGCTTTGTCGACAAAGGTGTCATAAAACCAAATTTGAAAACCGGGGTCATTATCCAATTATTAAACATCCTCAAAATAACTATTGCAACTCTGACGATTGAAAAAAGCATGTAATTCAACGAGTTCCAAATTTTTTCTTGAGTGAAATCTTATGCGGTAAGGTAAAAAGCTAAACACCAGTCAGTTATAAAATCCTTGTGGCGAAAGTTCTTGCTGGAATGGAAAAATGAGAGGTGCGATCAACTTACTCTCCGGTTCAAGATCAACTGGCCAATATCTCGGGTAATGAAAAGGCACTAATGACCCAAATGCAAAGGTGTGGAGTGAGTATAAACGAAGTGTAGATTTATAAGCACCGAAAGATTGACTGTCCAGCCTGGCAGTCATACAAAGAGGAAGCGTCTGTAAGAGCGGGGTTTCATCAAAGTTGGAAAAAATGAGTCCAGAAGTTTGTTTTCCTGGAGAAGGGTTCCGGAACGTTTAACACAAATAAGGATAATTATGGAAAAGTTCAGAAGAAGCTGGGAGTTGTTCAAGAGTTCACTTTACGTAATGCAGCAAAATAAGAAATTGCTGGTGTTTCCAATTCTTACCGCCACGTTCACCATCATCATCACGATGCTGTTTATTCTGCCCGTTGCCTTCCAGCCAACTGGCTATAGTTACACCTCTGGCGAACACTGGGGCAAGGTGGTGAACACCATCTATGATACCGGGAGTATGGCGCACAGCGGCAACCACTATGGGCGATATCAGGCCCTCAGCGGAGTAAAGCCATTGGGTGTGGCCTACTTTGCGGCGATGTATTTCGTTTCGATGTTCTGCGCCACCTTCTTCAATGTGGCCTTTTATTCCCAGATATTGAGTGCGCTGGGCGGCGGCTCTGTAACAGTCGGGGGAGGGTTGCGGTTTGCGTGCGGCAAATGGAAGCAAATTTTGATGTGGACTGCGTTCGCAGGATTGATCGGGTTTATCATAAAATCCCTGGAGCAGCGTTTTGGAATTGTGGGCCAGATTGTGATGAAGTTGGTGGGAGCAGCCTGGAGCATTGCTTGCGTGTTTGTGATTCCGGTGATTGTGACCGATGAAGAAGCGATCAATCCGGTGAAGGTCTTGAAAAAGTCGGCAGTGACTTTAACTCGGACCTGGGGAGAATCATTGATCGGCTACGTGGGGGTGAGTTTCGGCGGTTCCATCATCATGCTTATTTCGCTGGTCTGGCTGGCAGGCGGTATTTTTGCAGCCATTGCCCTGCATTCAGTGTTGCTGGGGGTGATGGTGGGTGTGAGTTGGTTGTTTTCAATTATTGTGCTGAGTTACATCATGAGCGTTGCCAGCCAAATTTTTCGTTGCGCCCTTTTCCTCTACGCCGCACACGGCGATCTGCCTCAGCCCTACACTTCCGAAATGATGGAGTTGGCATGGAAAGTCAAAAAAGGCTGACCGCTGGAATCGGGCGGCCTTGAAGAGGTCTGATTTATCGCAGGTGCACTGGTTGATGGTGATATGTCATCCCAACGGTGCACCTGTTATTCTTTGGCAACTTCGAGAGTAATGGAACGGCTCTGCGCACGGTTCCTGGATTGGTAGTATTCGTAGACTGTGCTGGGGCTGGTTTGAATACGAAGTGGGTACCGGGCACGCAACGAATAACTGAAGGTGAACGGAACTGAAGCTGACAGTTCACGCAAATAAAGAACGACCTGATTAGCCGTCGCTTCGAATTTTTCGATTTTGCCTGCTGCCAACAGTGATTGGAAGTCGGAGGAATCGACCTCAAAACCCGGTGGAATGCTGAGATCGATTATCGCCATGTTGATCAGGCTGCCGGAACTATTTTTAACGGTCGCGGTGCATTGCAGTTGATCGTTCACTGCCAGCGTGGTTCGGTCGTAATTCAGAACTATTTCCAAGGGCTGAGGATTGCCAGTTTCAGCCACTTTAGGAGGTATTGTTGAAGGAGAACTGGGGAGCCAGTAAACACCAGTCAGCTGGAAAGGCAATTCACCAGCAGGAACTTGATGCAGGTCGATCCTGTTTTCTCCGGAGCGCAAATATTTGGTGAGATCGATTTGTTGCATGACATCGCTGTTTTGTTTGTTCAGGTGAAAGGTATGGATGGGTTTTCCGTTGGACGAGAGAGTGACTGTAGAGTCAAATTCCTGGCCGAGAGAGGTGGTGCTTCCCTCGATCAAAGCGCGCATTGCAAGAATGGTTGCCTGGGTGGAACCCCACGTGCCGTTGCGAGTCTTATGAGCGGAGATCCACGTGAGCGCTTGCTTTACCGATTCGGGCCAGAGGCCGGCTTTCATCAGCGCCATGGCGCAAAGCGCAGAGGTTTCGACCTCAAGATCTGCGCCGCGAGAATAGCTGAGGCTTGTTCCAGCTGAAGTCCAATGAATGGATTTATTATTGTCCAGATGGGCAGTTTGCTTCAACTCAGCCGCGAGTTTGCGACCATACGAATCGGCGCGGTCATGAGCGAGAAAGGCATTCGCGACCAGGGCCTTCGCATAAACTGTGGAGAATTCATTCTCGTGGGACTGGAGATAGGCGAGGGCTTTTTCAAGATTTTGAGAATTATCTCCCGCTTCAGCCAGAGCCCAGGCAACGTAGGGCGTGACCGCATCGAACTTGCTCCATGAGTCCAACCCGGCTGAGCTGCTCCACGAACCATCGGTCATTTGTTGCGCTGAGAGCCATTTAACCGTGCGATCAATAAGAGCCTGATCGACTGGATGCACCCGGCTCATATCCTTAAATTCCAGGATGCCATAAGCGGTCAAGCCCACGTGTGCCGGAGTATGTCCGAACCACTCAAACCCACCGCCAGGGACTTCAAAACTAATCAATCGTTGATAACCCTCGTTGATGAACGATTTTGCCTTGAGTTCGGTTGCCGGAGTCAATCGGCCCATTCGTTTCAAATATTCGAGAACCAAAACATTGGGATAAGTTGTGGAGGAGGTTTGTTCAAAACAACCGTGAGGAGCCTCTAAAATTCCGTCCAGACCTTCCACAATTTCGCTGAACCGGGAGGGATAGAATTTAAGCCAAAGGCTTTGTGAGCCCGGAATGGCAGTTGCTGGCACATTGAATACACTGGTAAAGCCATCCTTCAAAAAGTCATTTTTGGTCAGCTCTATTTGATCGCCGGTGGGAAGGACTTTGATCTCACGTTCGATGGCATCGGACAGCTTTCGCCCTTTTGCCGTCACCCGGAGCGAGTGAGTTCCAACCCTGAGGGTTTTTAGTGAGAAATGCACGCTTTTCACTTCATTCGGCCCAAGGTGAAGGGTGGCCTCCGCTGATGGACTGTAGAACCAATCCGAGTGGGCAAGTTTGAGATGAATATCCTGAGATTCATTCAGGTAATTATAACATGTGACAGACATGGAGACCTCGTCGTTGAGCGACAGGGAAACGGGCAGATCCAAATCAACAAAGAAATCCTGAAAGACTGCAATGGGGAGTTCGGTGCCGCCCAGCTTGCCATGGTGGTCAACGGCGTCAATTGTGGTGCGCCAGGTGGTGATCGAATCGGCCAGTGGTATCTCCAGTGATGCCTTGCCCTGGTCATCCGTGATCAACTGAGGCTGCCAAAAAAGAGTTTCGGGAAAATCACGGCGGACGCGCGGAGCTGAATTGGCTCCGCCTGCATCCTTTCTATCCTCCTCCGCCATGCGGTTGGCGAGATCAATTTGTTTCAGATCATTGATAAGACTGATTCTTGAAGCTTTCTGTTTGGCTTTGGCGAGAGCCGGCATAAGCAATCCTGCCAGAATGGCAATGATGGCAAGGATGGCTACGACCATCAGGATCTCTCCCGAGTAGGCGGAACGGAGTACCAGAAACATCAGCAATAGGAATAGAGCGGCACCGGCGATTGTAAGGACGGCGCCTTTGAGGTTGTGGAAATACGCCTTGCGTTTGGATTCGACAATTCGGAGCTTGGAAGGGCCGGTGGCTTCACGCAGATCATAGTAGCCTACGCCATTTTCGATACGCTGTAGAATCCCTGCAAAGTATGGATCTTTGCGAAGTCGTTCGTAATCGGGAGTTCCGCGCATAGAGCGGACGTGATCCAGTACTTTGCGCGGCAGTTGGTCATTGCCAATCAGGTTCTCCATCGCTGGATTGGGAGGTTCCGATTCGAGCGAAGAAAAATAGGCTTGAGCCAGGGTTTGATTAGGGGCAGGGCCCAGAAGCAAAGGGCTTGGGTCTGAGAAAGACTTGAGCTGAAATCGCGGCTTAAGCAGGTCGCTTTCGGCATCAAGGAAATGCTGCAACAGTCCGGGATGATTTCCATGCAAAGCAAAGACACTCTCATCCACAGCACTGATGCCGAGAGCGCTGGGAGCGGGGCGTCCTTGAGCGTCAGTGACACTTAATTCAACTTTCGCAACTTCGCCCGGCCGATAAACAGGCTTTGAAGCAAGCGCCTGGATTTTGAGATTGGAGGTTGGATTGATGTAAATAATCCGGGAGAGCCCGAGATCATCGCCGTCATCCGTGATCAGGTAGGCATGAATTTTTAGAACGCCAACCAGGGAAGTTGGGAGAGGAAGCGAATACTGAGCTTGATGGTTTTTCAACACTACGGATTTAGTAAGAACCATTTGGCCGTCGCGAATCACATCGATGAAAACTGTATTGTTCTTGTTGGTTGAGAGGATAGTTAGGTTTGCGCTCTGGCCAGCGTCGTAGATTGCCTTGTCTGTACGCAACAGCAGCGGCGAGGTATCCGCCTTTACCTCTGGATAATAGTTGAGCCGGGCTTTTTTGCCTGTGTTATCGAGCGCTTGCAGTTCCAACAGGGGATTGATTTCTGCTGGGAAAAACTTAATAACACAAACCCCTTGGGCATCTGATTGGTAAGAGGCTCCGGCGAGGAAGACTTTACAAATGGCAGGCTGGCCATCGGGATATGTCGTGAGGACGTAGAGAAGGTTCTCAACGCCGGGAACCACTCTGCCACCATCAGGAACGACCGCGAGGTCGAGCTCGCTTTGGGTGACAGTCAGCGACGAGGCTGTTTGTTCCTGATGTCCGGCGGTGTCAGTGACCTCAACGTTCAAATCCAAAAAGGCTTGGAGATTATTTTGCGGCATACCGGCAAAAAAATCAGGTGCAACGAATTGGAAGGAGAAGTTGCCGGAGGAGTCGGTTGTGCCCGGGATCTCAAAAGCAGCGAATGATTTTTCCTGGAGACTTGTGACTTTCAATTTTACTGAAGCATTAGCGACGGGTTTGCCAAAAAAGTATTTAACCTGAATTTTCCCGGCCACATTGTAGCCGGGCAGATAATAGGTTTTATCCGTGGTGATGTTCACTTTGAATTTGGGCAGGACGTAACGCTTTACCTGAATCGAGCTTTCCGTGGTGGCGGTGCCGCTGATGGCACGGATGGTGTAGTTGCCGAGATTTAGCTCTGAGGCGAGAACAAAGTCGGCGGAGGCTATGCCGAAGCTCGAGACTTTATGGGTTTCCTTAAACACCTTGTTTCCTTTGGGATCACTTACTTCAAAGGTCACAGGTTCATTGGTGAATGGGGCTTGTGTGCGGGTGTTGGACACCAGACTGCGGAGACGAATGGTCTGACCGGGCTGATAAATCGGTTTGTCTGAGGAGAGGAGAATGCGGACAGCATGTTGGACTTCCATTTTTTCGATTAATTTATCCCGGCCCAACCGTGAGGAGACATCCACAGTCAATTGGTATGAACCGGGCGGGAGGTCGGGAATGTTTATATTGTCTCCCAGACTGCCATCCGCTCCGGTGTAAAAAGTGCCCAGATTTATGGTGGAATGAAATTTGGAGGAGAGATTAAGACCGACTTTGGCATTTTGAACGGGAGAACCTGTGGCCCGGTGGCGGACAAGAATTCGGAAGGCGGCTGGACTGGCACTGGCGAGTTTGGTTTGGCCGAGGAATACCGTTTCCTGCGGGTCGGGTTCGTGGACAGCAACGTAGATTGAATAAACAGTTACTGCCAAGATGGCTAGGATAAGGCCTTTAGCGAGAAGGCTACCGATGGGTTTTCGATTTGGAGCGCCGTGAGGGGACGAAGAATGTTTGGGATCGTTCTGAGAATGTTGATTCATAGCAATGACTCCTGATTGGTTGAATGCTGCAATCCTGCCTGCGTGTCATTAACTATCATTTACTATCATTTAATTGTATATGCAATAAAATAATTGCATATGATAGTAAATGGAGTATGAATGCACCCGGATTGGGAGCAAAAGCTATGGAAAAGACTGAAACAACAGGCAGGAAGTGGTACTCCATCAAGGAGGCTGCGGAGTATTTGGATGTAGGTGAACCAACCCTTTATCGTTGGATGCGCGACGGGAAAATTACGTATCGTAAAGTGGGTGATTCCACGCGGTTTTGGCAGGAAGACCTGGATGCAGTCATGGAGGTGTTCCACAGCGCGAAGGATGTAGACAGAGCGCGGGAGGTCTGTCCGATTTGCCGGCATGATGAGTTGGTTGAGGGGAAAGTGCAGAGCACGGGACTAAATTATTTTCGTC
>NZ_ABOX02000051.1 GCF_000172555.1 Pedosphaera parvula Ellin514 | reverse complement strand
TTGCAGGTGGATGCGGAGTTTGCGCAGTCGGTGATGGCGCAGCATCCGGAGTGTCCGGTGCAGGAGGCGGGGATTAAGATTCTGGGGACGCAGTTGTTCGGGATGTTGTCGCGGTTTGATCTGGCAAGGTTGCGCGCGGAGTTGGAGGAGGGTGACCCGAAGACGTACATGGAGTTGTTGAAGGCGTTTGTATTGGTGAATCGGCGGTCGCTGGAGTTGGAGAAGTTCAAGGCGAAGGTGGAGAAGCAGCGGGAGACGTTGGAGCAGGAGTTGAGTCGGGGCGAGGGTGGGATTCGGCCGGAGACGTTGCGGAGGATTGAGAAGGAACTCAGGTTGCTTTGAACCACGAAAGACGGAAAGCGAAGTAGCCACGAAAAGGCACAAAAAGCGCAAAAAAATTCGGAATAGGAGAACCGCAGATGAACACACATGGACGCGGATGTTGGAATGCCCAATTACAAATGACCAAAGGTCCAAGGAATGGCCAATGAGTGGAAATGTGTCGGCGGTAGAGGTGATGAAGGGTAAGCCGGACCTTCAGGCCTTGGGGCTTCTTTTGGAAAAGTAACCAGCCCGTTGGGCTTCGCTAAGATAAGGTTTGCCCTTTGGGCCTCGGAACGTTTTCAGCATGACAAACCAAACCACGAAATACTCGAAAGGAAAATTATGAAGCTTAGGGAGGATTATTTTTTGGGTTATCAGAAGCGGTGGATTGAGGATGGGGCGCGGCTCAAGATCATGGAGAAGTCGCGGCAGATCGGGTTGACGCATGCGGCGGCGTTTTCGGCGGTGAGGCGGGTGATTGAAAAGGGGGCGCGGCTGGATATCTGGGTGTCGTCGCGGGATGAACCGCTGGCGCGGTTGTTCCTGGAGGATTGCAAGGCTTGGGCGCAGCTTCTGGATGTGGTGGCGCATGACCTCGGGGAGATCATTTTTGACCGGGAGAAGAAGTTCTCGGCGTATGTTTTGGAGTTTGCGACGAAGCTGAGAATTTATTCGTTGAGCTCCAATCCGAATGCGCTGGCGGGTAAGCGGGGTCACGTGATCCTGGATGAGTTTGCGCTGCATGGGGACCAGCGGATGTTGTACCGGATTGCGAAGCCGGTGACGACATGGGGCGGGCAGTTGGAAATCATTTCGACGCATCGGGGAGTGGGGACGGTGTTTAATGGGATTATTCATGATATTCATCATCGGGGCAATCCGATGGGGTGGTCGCATCACAAGGTGACGCTGCAGGAGGCGATCGAGCAGGGAGTGGTGGAGCGGATTAATGGGAAGACGGGTGAGGCGGAGTCGCGGGAAGGATATCTTGCGCGGGTGAGGGCGGAGTGCCTGGATGAGGAGCAGTGGTTGCAGGAGTATTGCTGTGTGCCGGCGGATGAATCGAGCGTGTTTATTGGCTATGACCTGATTGACGCGTGTGAGGATGATTGCCTGAAGGATTTTGAGTATTTGAGGAAGTGCGAGAATCCGCTGTATCTCGGGTTCGATGTGGGGCGCAAGCGTGATCTTTCGGTGATCGATGTGGGTGAGAAGGTGGGCGATGTGATGTGGGACCGGATGCGGATTGAATTGGCGGGGAAGACTTTCTCGGAACAGGAAGCTGAGCTGTATCGGCTATTGGAGTTGCCGAAGTTGAAGCGGGCGTGCATTGATGCGACGGGGCTGGGGATGCAACTGGCGGAGCGGGCGAAGTATCGGTTTGGGTGGAAGGTGGAGGCGGTGACGTTCACAGGACATGTGAAGGAGGAACTGGCGTATAATCTGCGGATGGCGTTTGAGGATCGTCGGGTGAGGATTACGCGGGACCCGCTGTTGCGGGCGGATTTGCGGGGGATCAAGAAGGAGGTGACGACGAGCGGGAATATCCGGTTTATCGGGGAGAGTGCGGATAGTCATTGCGACCGGTTTTGGGCCAAGGCGTTGCGGCAGGAGGCGGCGAAGCCGAGGCGCGGAGTCAGTGCGTCGGTGTTAATGGAGTCGGGAGAGATAGTTCATTATGGGGACAGGTGATGGGAAATTACGAATTCCGAATTTCGAATGAAATATGGACATATCAATTTGTGGATTTTCGGAAGGTCCGGGGACGTGTCGATGGTCGGCGATGTTCGGGTTCTCGGAAGCCATCGGAAGGTATCGGAAGGTATCGGAAGGTTAGGGAAATTTCGAATGTCGAATGAAAGCTGGGAGTTACAACTTACCAGGTGTGTTCGAATGGTCTATCAACGGGTGAAAAACTGCATCAGAGCAGATAATGAGGAAGTTCATTTTTGCTTTCAAAAGCAGGGGGGCAGGGTAGCCTACTGGAGTTGTTTGGGGATGGGGCCGAGTCGGTGGGCGGGGTGAGTCGTTTGTACTGAGAACGCCATTTTGCAAAATGAAAAAAATCGAAATTTCGGCCCCGTTGCGGATCTCTGGATTTTACCTCATGCTCGGGTTGGGTTGGATATTTTTCTCGAACAGATTGCTCAATTTGTTGGTGCGTGATCCGGAGCTTTTGGAGAAATTGGAAATTGCCAAAGGTTGGGCTTTCATGGCCGTTACGGCAGGGTTTCTCTATTTTTTGATTCAACGTGAATTGGCACGGAGGCAGGGGTTTCAAGCTGTTTTGCAGGAGAGTCAACGAACCCTGGCCAGTTTAATGTCCAGTTTGCCAGGCATGGCCTACCGGTGCATGAATGACCAGGATTGGACGTTGATCTTCGTGAGTCAGGGTTGCGTGGAACTCACGGGATATGAGCCTGACGATTTGCTGGGTAACAAGGCTGCCGCTTATGGAGCCCTGATCCACGAGGAAGATCGGGAGCATGTGTGGCTGGGGGTTCAGAAAGCAGTTCAGGAGAAAAGGGAGTTTCGGTTGACCTACCGGATTCGCACGGCAAAAGGTGTCGAGAAATGGGTATGGGAACAGGGGCAGGGCGTTTTTTCATCCGAGGGAGAGATGCTCTTCCTGGAGGGGTTGATCATTGACGTGACTGAGCGTCAGCAGGCGCAGCAGGCTTTGAAGTTGAGCAACGAACGTCTGGGATTGATCGCCCGAGTCACGGGTGCGGTGGTGGGAGCTACTCCGTTGGCGGTGCAGGCGGAGGAATTGGCCGACCAGGTGCGCAAGGCGTTTGCGGTGGATGGATGTGTGATCCGTGTTTTGGAAGAAGAGCATATGGTTTTGCTCGCCAGTGCGGGAATTCCAAAAGAGAAACTGCCACAGCAAATAGCCCTCGGATTGGGTATTTCGGGCGAGATTGTCAACCAGAAGCGTCCGGCGGCAATCGAAGATGTCCATACCAATCCAGTCACTGCCCAGCTCTTCGAGTCCGAGCCGAACGCCTATAGGTTCAAATCATTTGCCGGCGCTCCGTTGCTGGTAGAGGAAAAAGTTGTTGGCATACTGGGGATTTATTCCGAGAAGGAAGTGCGCCGGTTTACGAGCGCCGACGTGGAACATCTCCAAATCGTGGCCAACCATATTGCATTGGCAGTGACGAACGATCGTCTTTACAAGGCGGTGCGTACGCAAAACACTCAACTGGCCGAGCAAATCAAGGAACGGGAAAAAGCCGAGCAGTTGGTGCGCGAGCATGCCGCTTTGCTGGACAAGGCGCGAGATGCCATTCTGGTGTGTGATTGGGAGAATAAGGTGGTTTTTTGGAATGAAAGCGCCACCAGATTATATGGCTGGACGACGTCGGAAGTGATCGGTCAATCGGTGAAAGAGCTATTGTTGCGCGATGTGGCGAAGTTCGAGACAGCAAAATCGGCTGCATTGGAAAATGGCGAATGGGCAGGCGAACTTTCGCAGATAACCAAGGAAGGACGTGAAATTCTTGTTGAAAGCAGGTGGACACTGGTCCGTGATAATTCGGGGGCGCCGCGGACAGTATTTGTGATCAACACGGACATCACGGAACGCAAGAAACTGGAAGTGCAGTTTCTCCGGGCGCAACGAATGGAAAGCATTGGCACTCTGGCGGGCGGCATTGCGCATGATCTGAACAATGTGTTGGCGCCGATTTTAATGTCGATTGCGCTGTTGAAGAAAATGCATCCGGAGCCGGAGACGACCGAGGTGTTGGAGACGCTTGAGGGCAGCGCAAACCGCGGAGCGGACATGATCAAGCAGGTATTATCCTATGCCCGCGGTGTGCAAGGGGATCGCATCACCATTTCAGTGGCCAGGTTGCTGGAAGAAATGGAAAAGATCATGGGTGAAACTTTTCCGAAGTCGATTCGCATTCAAAAACGGATGGAACCCAGTGTTGCCTGTCTCGTGGGGGATCCCACCCAATTGCACCAGATACTTTTGAACTTGTGCGTTAATGCGCGTGATGCGATGCCCGATGGTGGTACACTGGTATTGTCCGCGGAGAGCGTCTTATTGGATGATAAGTATAAGGCTGTGAGTCCCCATGCGAAACCGGGATCTTATGTCGCATTAAGAGTGACGGATACTGGCACCGGGATTGCACCGGAAGTGAAGGCGCGCATTTTCGAGCCTTTCTTTACCACGAAGGAGATTGGCAAAGGCAGCGGCTTGGGGCTTTCGACGATGTTGGCCATCGTCAAAAGCCACGGTGGATTTGTTGATGTCAGCAGTGAATTAGAAAAGGGAAGCACGTTCACGGTTTACCTGCCCTCGCAGACGAGCCTGGATTCCGTGTCAGCTGCAGACACGCAGGAAACCGCGAACTTTGTCAAAGGCAATGGCGAGTTGGTGATGTTGGTCGAAGATGAGGCAGCGGTGCGAAAGGCCACGCAGAAGGCCCTGCAATCGTTCGGCTATCAGGTAATTACTGCAAATGACGGAGCCGAAGCCCTGGCCATCTACCGGCAGCGGCAATCGGAAATTGCCGTCGTTCTCACCGATATGATGATGCCGATTATGGATGGCATGGTCATGATCGAGCGGTTAAGAAAAATGCATCCTGAAGTAAAAATTGTCGCCGCAAGCGGGAACTTCTCCAAAAATTGGGAAGCTACAGGTGTAAAGGCCGTCCTCGCAAAGCCCTATAAGGCGGAGACTCTTTTACGCACTTTGCGCCAGGTCCTCGGCAATAAATGATTCAGCATTCGGCCGCCAAATTGTTTCCTGCCCGAATGCATCCCGCATTCAACCTGTCTAGGTAGTCCGAGCCGTCGTTTTCTCTGACACAACGCGACAGGCGCCAGCTATCAGAGCCAGGTGTTCCAAAAACTCCTCACGTTTTGCTTCGGGCAACACCGCCAGAATTTCTTTCTGCAAGCTCACTGCGATCTCCCGTGCCTCCTCATACTTTTGCTTGCCGACCGGCTTGAGTTGGATTTGGTAGGCGCGACGATCTGTTTCGTGGGGATGGCGTTCCACCAGGCCAAGTGCTTCCATGCGCTCTAAAAGTGACGCGATAGTATTTGGATCGCTGCTCATCAGGTCCGTAAGTTCGCGCTGGGTTAATCCCTTGGGATTTCCTTCCTGCAAGGTCCGCATGACCGTGAACTGATCGGGGGTAATTTCCAGATGGGCTATTCTTCGTCGAAAAGTTTGATTCAGGCCATACCAGCAACGACGTAATAAAAGCGGCAGGCGACGTCTTTCCGGGGCATCGATGGGTAGCGCAACAGTGGCTTGGATTTCCTGCGGCTTGCTTTTGACACTTCCGTCGTTAGACATATTATTACGTATGAGTAGTATTTTTGTTGATTTACTTCCTGCTATGTAGAATAATGCAGCAACTCTTGGAAGTAAATTAGGCTTGGCCGCCCAACTGCCCATGTGGGATGTGTGTGGCCCGGATGCTTCTAAATTCGGCTATGAAACTGACGACTCGAATTGCGGTTGGCGTTTTCGGACTTTTTCTCACGGGCTCCTCATTCACCTCGACTACTGTGGCCGCTCCCGCAAAGGGATGGCTGAATTGGCGTGGTCCTCAACAGAACGGAACTTCCCTTGAAAAAGGTCTTCCCGACACCATAGACCCGCAACACCCACTCTGGGTTGCTGATCTCCCCGGCCAATCCACCTCCGTCATCGCCAACGGCAAGGTGTACATCATGGGCTATCTGGGGGAGGGTGCCGATCTGCAGGAAGGGGTTGTCTGCTTCGATGCTGAAACTGGCAAAAAGCTTTGGCAGCAACTCTTCAGCGACTTTCTGAGCGACACCATTTACCTGCGTTACGCCACGTCCAGTCCAACCGTGGATGAGGAAACCGGCAATGTTTACATGCAAGGCACTCAGGGCATTCTTGCGGCATTCACCGCCGACGGTAAATTGCTCTGGAAGCACTCGCTCATGGAGGAATTTGGCCGCCTGACCTTCCCCAATAGCCGTACTGCCTCACCCGTGATCGATAAGGATTTGGTCATCACCCGGGGCATCACCGCCAACTGGGGAGCGCAAGGTCCCGCTGCCGACCGCTTCTATGCCTTCGACAAGAAGACCGGTGAACTCATCTGGTCTTCCAGTCCCGGTGATCGTCCCAAGGACAATTCGTATTCCAATCCTTCCATGGGATTTCTCGATGGCAAACGGGTGTTTTATTCAGCCACCGGCGACGGCGGTGTGGTTTGCGCCAACGCACGAACGGGCGAGCCGATCTGGCGCATTCCGATGACCAAGGCTGGGATCAATGCCGCCGTGTTGGTGCACAACAATGACAAGGTGATTTGTATTTACGGAACACCCTATGAGCCCGGCCAGCTCGTCGCTCTGAAAATTCCCCATGTCACTCCGACGAATGCGGCGGCAGCACCCGTAGTTGTGGAACGTTCCACGGCGCAATTGTGGGCCGATGATATCTCCACCTCCACCAGTTCGCCTATCCTGGTTGGCGACCGTGTGTATGTGGTCAGTGAAAAGGGCGATCTCTGTTGTGTTGATGCCAATAACGGCAACATCCTCTGGAAGAAAAAGATTGGCATTGAAGAGCGCAACTCCTGTCCTTTGTATGCGGACGGCAAGCTGTATGTCCCCATGTTGGATGATCCTGCGATCAAAACTGAAGGCTCAGGCGAGGCAGGAACCAAGGGCGTTCTCTATGTCATTAGACCTACGGACAAGGATGGCGAAATTCTCGCCCATGCTTCGCTGGATGGTCGTTGCTTCGGTACACCCACAGCTTACAATGGCAAGATCTACATGCAGACCACGCGCCACTTGTATTGCTTTGGCAAGAAGGGCAAAAATCCAGGTCTGCCACCTGAACAGGTGGCTGAGCAATGGCCGGCGCCCGGCAAGGCTGCTCAGTTGCAGGTAATCCCTTCGGAAGTCTTGATGCGTCCCGGCCAGACGGAATCGTTCCGCGTTCGCTCGCTCGATGCCAATGGGTTTACGGTGGAAAATATCAAGGATGCCAAGTCTGTAAAGTGGGCTTCCTTCATTCCCGCCACAGCGAAGGTGAAGTCCAGCATGAAAGCCTCTTTCGACGAGAAGAATCAATTGGTTGCGGCCAATGATCCCGTGCCTTCCGCGGGGGCTTTCGAAGCCAGCGTGGGTGGCTTGAAAGGTTATATGCGCGGTCGCGTCCTGCCCTATCTCCCGATCAAGCAGGATTTTGAGTGGGCTTCGCTCATGGAAACCAACGCCGCCGAAAATGTGACGTTCGCCTATCCACCACTCCCCTGGATCGGTGCACGCTTCAAATTTGAGATTCGGGACATGGAAGGCAGCAAAGTGCTTGCGAAAACGATTGATAATCCGTTCTTCCAGCGCGCCACAGTTTTCATTGGTGATCCCAACACCAAAAACTACACCATCGAGGCCGATGTCATGAGCGATGGGAATAAACGTAACATGTCCGAAGTGGGCCTGGTCAACCAGCGTTATTACATTGTGATGAAAGGTAATTCCAAGGAACTCGAGGTGAATTCAACCCAGGAATTGTTCCGTAAAGCGGTGCCTTTCGATTGGTCTCCCAAGGTGTGGTATCATTTGAAGACCCGGGTGGACGTGGCATCTGACGGTTCGGGCGTGATCCGCGCGAAGGCCTGGAAAAAAGGCGAGGCTGAACCGGATAAATGGCTCATTGAAGTTCCGCATAAACATGCCAATGAAAGCGGTTCACCCGGATTGTTCGCTTTTGCCCCCCAGAAGCGTGTGTTCATCGATAATATTACGGTGACCTCAAATAAATAGATTTAAAGAATCAAACAGAGCAGGTTAAATAGAGTTATCCAGCCCTGACAAAAGAACATGAAAACAGTGAATCACAAGTTTCTTTCCACCACCTTGCTGACCGGTGTTGTTGGTGTCAGCCTGTTGCTGCCCAGCGCCTTTGCTGCTGATTGGCCGCGCTGGGGCGGATCTGATCCTGCCCGCAATTTCTACTCGCCTGAAACCGGCCTCCCCGATCATTTCGATCCCGGCAAATTGAAGTCCGGGACCGACGATGTGGACATGAAGACCACCAAGAACGTCAAGTGGGTGGCGAAACTGGGATCGCAAAGTTACGGCAACGTGGTGGTTGCCAATGGCAAGGTGTTGATCGGCACCAATAATGAAAACCCGCGCGACCCTCAACATCAAGGCGACCGCAGCATCCTCCTCTGTTTCGACGAAAAAACCGGCGACTTTCTCTGGCAACTGGTGGTCCCCAAGCTGGCTTCCGGCAAGGTGAACGACTGGGAAAATCTCGGCCTGCTCTCTTCTCCTTGTGTGGAAGGGGATCGCGTCTACGTGGTGACAAGTCGTTGTGAAGTCCTCTGTCTGAATCTGAACGGCCAGGCCAATGGCAATCAAGGTCCTTTCACCGACGAGGCGCAATACGTAGTTGGACCCGGCAAACCTAAAGCCAAGATCGGGCCTAAGGATGCCGATATCATCTGGCGTTACGACATGATGGATGAACTGGGTGTCTTCCCGCACAACGCCTCTAATTGTTCAATCCTGGTTCTGGGGGACATGATTTATGTCTGCACCTCCAACGGTCAGGACTGGACGCACTCGAACATTCCTTCACCCAATTCTCCGAGCTTCATCGCCCTGAACAAAAAGACGGGTGAATTGATGGGCGAAGATGATGCTCACATTGGGCCGCATATTTTTCACGGTCAATGGAGCTCTCCTTCAGCTGGAGTTGTGAATGGCAAGCAACTGGTTTTCTTTGGCGGTGGCGACGGCTTCTGCTATGCCTTCGATGCCAAGCCGGTGAAGGAAGGCGATACGAGTTATCTTAAGAAAGCCTGGTGGTACGACTGCAATCCTCCGGAACACAAGGCTGACAAAGATGGCAAGCCTTACAAATATCCAGCCGCCGATGGCCCCAGCGAAGTAAACGCAACTCCTGTGCTTTACAAAAACCGCATTTACGTTGCCGTTGGACAAGATCCGGAACATGGCGAAGGAGTTGGTAACCTGACCTGCATCGATGCAACTAAAACGGGCGACATCACCAAGACCGGCAAAATTTGGTCGTACGACAAAATTCATCGCAGTCTTTCAACCGTTTCGATTGATCCGAAAACGGGCCTGTTGTTTGTGGGCGATTTCTCGGGTTTCATCCATTGCCTCGATGCTGAGACCGGCAAGCTTTATTGGACGCATGACATGAAAGCGCATATGTGGGGTTCCACAATGGTGGCCGATGGCAAGCTCTACGCCGGTGATGAAGATGGCGATTTCATCGTGATGGCTGCCTCCAAGGAAAAGAAGATCATCAGTGAAACGAACCTGGGCGCTCCGGTTTACTCCACTCCAGTGGTGGCCAATGGTTCCATTTACGTGGCTTCCAACACGCACCTCTATTCATTCCATGATGAATCGAAAGCGGACGCGTTGAAGGATCAACCTGCCAAGGTGGACATCCAGAAGTAGTGCCTTCAATCTCCGGCGCCACATGACTTCTGAATCCCCATCCCGCTTCACGATAACCCAGTGGCTTGTAATCATTATTGCGAGCATTGGGTTTCTGTTCGACACCTATGAGTTGCTGATGACCCCGCTCGTGGGGGTGCCAGCAATCGCCGAATTGCTTCAGGTGCCGGCGAACAATCCGCTGGTTACGAAGTGGATGGGCAATATTCTTTGGCTGAGTGCACTGTGCGGTGGTGTGTTCGGACTTTTGGGCGGATGGCTCATCGATCGCTTCGGCCGCAAGCGAATCATGGTGGCCAGCATTCTTGTCTATTCACTCTCACCCTTTGCAGCGGCCTTTAGCACGAGTCTGGGGATGTTTGTGTTCTTTCGCTGCCTGACCTTCATCGGTGTCTGCGTGGAGTTTGTGGCTGCGATTACCTGGCTGGCCGAACTCTTTCCGCAAAAGCGGCGGAAGGAAATCGTCCTTGGCAGCACACAGGCTTTTGCATCGTTAGGCGGTCTGCTCGTAACCGGGATCAATGCCTGGATCATCACTCGTGCCAATACGTTGCCGACATTGCCATTGCCCGACATTTTTAATGGCCACGCCGCCTGGCGCTACGCGCTCATGACCGGCATACTGCCAGCGATTCCAATCATGGTCCTGCTTCCCTTCGTTCCTGAGTCGCAGACCTGGCGCGAGAAAAAGCAGGCTGGCACTCTCAAACGGCCCAGCTTCGGCGCTTTGTTCGCACCTGAACTGCGTCGGGTGACGCTGGTCACAGCCTTGCTTTCAGCCTGTGCCTATGCTGCGGCTTTCGGCGCGCTGCAACTCACACCATTGCGGGTTGCTCCCGGCCTGCCGGAACTTGCAGAACAACGCAAAGCTCTCAAGCCTCTTCAGGACGATGCCCGCAAGCTCAATACAGATTTGCTCGCGGCACTGCCGGCTTTCCATCAGGCCTTGAGTGATGTTCCTGGCTTGGAGGAATTGACCGTGCAGCGTGGCCGAACCCGCACTCAGATAAGGTCGGCGAAAAAGACCATTGATAACCCCGATGCTGACGAAGTTCAGAAAACAACTGCCAAAGCCCAACTCGCAACACTCGGCGCTCACATCAGCCAGCTCGACACCAACCTTACGGAACTGACTCAGTCCAAGCCCGAAGCGAAAAAGGCGGTGATCGATCGCGAAAAGATTCTGAAGCAATTGGGTGATAATCGAGACCAGCAGGAACCCTTCGATGTGGCTGTAAAAAAGCAGGGCAACGTCATGCAAGGAGCTCAAGAATCAGGTGGCCTGGTGGGAAGAATTATTCTGGCCATCTTATTGGTGACAGCCATTTCCCGGCGGAACCTGTTGCGACTATTTTTAATTCCCGGCCTAATCATGCTCCCGCTTACTTATTGGATGTTCTACAAACATTCCGCTGTCGAGATGCAGTGGGGAATTTTCGTTTGCGGTCTCTTGATTGTCGCGCAGTTCAGTTACTTTGGTGAGTATCTGCCCAGAGTGTTTCCGTTGCATTTGCGTGGGACAGGGGGCAGCTTCGCCACCAATGTGGGTGGCCGCATGCTTGGCACTTCGGCAGCATTATTGACCACAAATATTATTGCTCCGATGGCGGGCGCCAAATCCACTTTCGATCAGGTTGCCATTGCGGCCGGCATCGTGGGGACGGCAGTCTTCGCCATCGCGCTGGTGCTTACTTTTTTGTTGCCCGAACCCAAAGCTGAGCCGGTGGAAACAACGGTAGAATCCAAATCCACGGTCGCCAGCCGTTAAACTCAAGCAATTTCCGCTATGACCCAACTCACTCCCGAGCAAGCCAGGACCCAACTCGATGCGCACCTGGGCGAAATCATTGAATGGCACTTCAACCCCGAAACCGGATGTTCCTTCTGGCTCGATTGGGCGAAGAAAAATTTCGATCCTCGCAAGGAAATAAATACTTTTGCGGACATGGTTAAATTCCCGCATTTCCAGGATGAATGGCTGCGCGATCTGCAGAATGAGGTTTGGGTGCCCAAAAAATATCAAGGCCGTCCCTTCAACGTCTTCGAAACTGGCGGCACCACCGGAATGCCCAAGCAACGCATCGGCTGGGATGATTACAAGGTGGATTACAGAGAGTTTTCCGAAAAGCTGCCTGATGAGCATTTCCCAAAGGGGAAAAATTGGTTGATGGTTGGGCCAACCGGCCCGCGCCGTCTGCGCCTGGCCGTCGAGCATTTGGCCAACGTGCGTGGCAGTTCCTGCTATTTTGTCGATCTAGATCCACGCTGGGTGAAAAAGGTGATCTCGAACAAGCAGTTTGAGCAAGCCCGCGCTTACATGGATCATGTGGTGGATCAGGCGGTTACCATTTTGAAGCACCGCAAAATCAGCGCCCTTTTCACGACTCCAAAACTGCTCGAAGCTTTGGGAGAGAAGATTAATTTGTGGGACGCTGGCATCCGCGGTGTGTTCTGTGGCGGCACCACCATGGCTCCGCAATACGTCCGTTTTATTGTGGAGGAAGTCCTGGAAGGCCGGATCGGCTTCTATCCAACTTATGGCAACACCTTGATGGGATTGGCCGCCAGCGTGCCTTTGCGTCCGGAAGATAATTTTTCAATCACCTATTATGCTCCGCAGCCCAGGGCGGTCCTGCGAATTGTTGATCCCAGCGACACAACTAAAGTAAAGAATTATGGAGAGTGGGGTAGGGTGGAGCTGACCACATTGACCAGGGAATTTTTCATGCCACGTTTTCTCGAACGCGATGAAGCGATTCGTCGCGAACCACGCGCCCCTTACGCTTGGGATGGCGTGGCGGAAGTGCGGCCCTTCGGCGCGATGGAAAAGAATATAGTCGAAGGCGTTTACTAATCTGACACCATGTATTTGCAGGACGCAACAGGCATGCTTATATGAGTGACCTTCCGCACATCCCGGCTCTACGACGAGGCAAGGCCTACGAGAGTCTCGACAAGGTAAACATCACGGATCATCGGACCGGTGCCCCACTGGTTTCGATCAGCCAGGTGAATGCCGGTATCATTCGCAAGGATTTGCAACGGATTGGGGAATCACGTGCGGCCCTAAAAAAGTTTACCACCGAACAGCTCATTGAAATCAGCGCGAAGGCTGGTGAGTTATTCCTGAACGGCACGTTGCCGCTGGGTGATAAAGGGCATACCCAATCGGCCCGGCAATATCTGGAAACCTTGTCCGCCACCAGCGGATTGCCGCATGCAATGGTGCGGCGGAACATGGCCAAAATTCATCATGCGCTCACGAACATGCGCACAATTTTGAATGGCCTCACGCGCGGGCTCGATCTTTCGATTCTGGACAAGGGTTATGGCCAACAGTTCGGCACTCCCATCAGTTATTATCCGACGACCCAGGCACTGGGCCTGGTCATGCCGAGTAATTCTCCAGCCGTGAATTCACTTTGGCTGCCGGCCATTGCGTTGAAGATGCCGGTCATAATCAAGCCGGGGCGTGAAGAACCCTGGACGCCTTTGCGGCTGATTTATGCTTTTATGGCTGCCGGCTGTCCGGCCGAAGCTTTTGGTTTTTATCCAACTGACCATGAAGGCGCTGCCGAAATTCTGAAATCCTGCGGTCGTGCCTTGATCTTTGGTGACAAAGCCACCACCGATCGCTACGCGAACAATCCGGCGATTCAAATTCATGGGCCGGGATACAGCAAGGTTTTGATCGGAGAGGATCAGATTGAACACTGGCCCGAATTCATTGATTTGATTGCTGGTTCCATTTCCGATAATGGCGGGCGTAGTTGTATTAATGCCTCGGCGGTGGTGGTGCCCAAGTATGCGGCTGAAATCGCGAATGCCCTGGCGAAGAAGTTGGGGCCGATTGCTCCGTTGTCTGCCGCGGATGAGAACGCGCGTTTGTCCGGCTTCGCCAATCCAAAAATGGCGGAGTACATCGATGGCGCGATTGAGCAGGACTTGAAAACTGCCGGAGCTGCCGACGTTACGGCCAGTTACCGAAATGGCCCGCGAAAAGTTACTTTTGAAGGCGGGATTTATTTAAGGCCGACCATTGTGCTATGCAATTCCTTTGCGCACCCGCTCGCAAATCGTGAGTTTCTATGTCCCTACGCCAGCGTGGTTGAGGTGCCGCAAGCCGAGATGTTAAATCGGATTGGTCCATCACTGGTCGTAACTGCCATTACGAAAGATCAGGCTTTTATTGATCAATTGTTGGAATCATCGCATATCGAACGACTGAACCTTGGACCGATTTCCACCATGAAGATTTCATGGGAGCAACCCCACGAAGGGAACATGTTCGAATTTCTTTATAAGCGCCGGTCAATCGAACGCTCGAAGGATATTTGATTGAACAGAAATGAACAGGGTGCCGTCAGATTGGAGAACTGTAGTGGGCCGAATAAAAGTTGCGTAAACCATGTCATCAGCCGCACATAGCCAGAAAGAGACGGTGCAAAACACCCATCCTTCGGTCCAAGTCACCGCTGATCTCGAGCCCGGTTCCATTTCCTTCGATCATCAACCTCGTACGCGGCTAATATTTGGTGCGAACAGCGTGGAGCGTCTGGGTGAACTGGCGCGCGGCCTTGGTGCCCGAAAGTCACTGCTGGTAACTGACTCGGGTATTGTGGCGGCCGGACATGCCGAACGGGTGCAGCGCATCCTGGAGGCTTCAGGAATCTCAGTCGTTCTCTACGGAAAAGCGCGTGAGAATCCAAACACTCAGGATGTGGATGAATGCGTGGCCGTGGCCAGAGAGGCCGGGATCGACAGCATAATTGGTTTGGGTGGGGGCAGTAGCATGGATACGGCCAAGGGCTGCAACTTTCTTCTCACCAACGGCGGGCGCATACAGGATTATTGGGGCATGGGGAAGGCGGCCAAACCAATGCTGCCTTTGATCGCGATTCCCACGACCGCCGGAACTGGCAGCGAGTGCCAATCTTTCGCGCTCATCGCGGATGAGAAGACCCATCAAAAAATGGCCTGTGGCGATCCTAAAGCAGCAGCGCGTATTGCCATTCTTGATCCGGTCCTGACCTTATCGCAGCCTGCGCGGGTGGCGGCTTGCACCGGGATTGATACCATTGCTCATGCGGTCGAAACCGCAGTGACGAAAAAGAGAAACGCGCTTTCGCTGATGTATTCTCACGAAGCTTTCAAGCTGACCGTTAATAGCTTTCCTACCGTGATGCGGGAGCCAAAAAATCTGGAGGCGCGCGGGAGAATGTTGCTGGGTGCGGCTCTGGCGGGTACTGCCATTGAAAACAGCATGCTGGGTGCAATTCATGCCGCAGCCAATCCGCTCACAGCTCATTTTGGTGTGGTCCATGGTCAGGCGGTGGGAATCATGCTGCCGCTAGTGGTGCGATTCAACGGGCAGGATGCAATTGCCAGAAAGGGATATGCGGAACTGGCCTCAGCGCCGGAGATCGCCTGTGCGAGCGATGGACATCACGAAGCCTTGGAAGCGCTTATTGCCCGTCTGGAAGGTCTCCTGAACTTGGCACAAATTCCCCGGTCTCTTGCTGATTGTGGAGTGGACCGTTCAAAGATAAAAATAATGGCGGCCGAAGCCGCCAATCAGTGGACTGCCACCTTTAATCCCCGCGCCGTATCGGAAAAGGATTTTGTGGAACTTTACGAGGCCGCTTTCCGGCCTCGCGGAGATGGGAAGCTTTCCTAAGCGCCTTGCGGCAGGTTATTTATCAATAACCTGGATTCTGTAAACGTCGGAAAGAGTGCTGTTGGTTCCCGGCTTGCCAAATCCAGTGTAGTCGTAATCGATCCTAAAGCGGTAATAGACGACTTTGTTCCCCGGAGGAATGGGCACGAGAGTCTCATACCGGTTCTTCATCAGGGGTGTCTGTTTCATTGGGAAGAAATCGGTTCCGATCACCACCGACGGGCGGACACTGTCCCAACGCAGAGTTTGTTGGCGTGAATTAAAGGCAACCTCCACCGGATAAAGGTTATTGGCGTTGCGAAGCTGATCCTGTGGGGTCAAATTAGTGAAGGACGCCGGAGTGGTGGTGCAGCCTGCGATGAGGAGTGGCAGTAATAAAAATGGCCAAAGTTTCTTAATGCTAAGCATATGCGGAGAGGGTGGCATAAGCGGCTGGGGGTTGTAAAGTTGGATTTAGGGACAAAGTTGCGCAAAAAAGGCTGCTTTTGCGTTTGACCAGCCTTGGGGCGCGCGGTTAGGGTGACCGCTCCTATATAACAAAAAAGATATGTTCGGTACTATTAGACGTCATCAAGCCTGGCTTTGGATTGTAATTGCTGCGCTCACAATTATCAGCTTTGTCATTTTCGGACCTACCAATTCGAGGATAGGCTCAGGATTGCTGGGCAACAGCAGCCAGTTCGGCACCATCAACGGCAAACCCATCACACAAGAACAATTTATCAATGCGAGCAGGGAAGTACAGTTGGGTTATTTCATCAGCAACGGACGCTGGCCGAGTTCGGACCCGAACGCCAGTCGCATGGGCTATAATGAGGACCGCCAGACCTACCAACGCTTGTTCGTCATCGCCAAGCAGGAGGAATTTGGAATTCATCCCAGTTCCCAGGCCGTCGCCGAAATGGCCAGGGAAATGTTAGGGAAAATATCTTTGGATCAATTTATTGATCAGGGCTTGAAGCCGAACAATTTTGACGCCAATGACTTTCAAAGGTTTTTGCAGCATGAATTGGGCATTCAACAGCTGCTTTCAGTTGCCGGCCTGAGTGGAAAGCTGGTCACTCCTCAGGAAGCCAAGGATTTATATATAAAAGAGCATCAGGAGATTTCGGCCTTATTGGTTAATTTTTCTCTTTCCAATTACGTGGCTGGTGTCACCGTAAAGCCTGCGGACGTGCAGGAATTTTATAATCGTCATGCCAGTTCTTACACTTTGCCTGAGCGTGTGCAGGTCAATTATGTGGAGTTCAATCTCTCGAATTATTTGAGCCAGGCTCAGTCCAGAATGACCAACATCGATCAGGATGTGGAGTCTGTTTACAAGCAATATGGCACCAATGCCTATCGTGAAGCCAAGACCCCTGAGGAAGCCAAATCCAAGATCAAAGAAGAAATGATTCGCGAAACTGCCTTGATGGATGCACGTCGTGCCGCAGGCGCATTTGCAGAGGAACTGGATAAACTTCCTCAGAAAAATGCCGCTGCCTTTGCTGACTTGGCCAAAGCAAAGGGCCTGAAGGTATCCGTTACTGCTCCGTTCAGCCGGGGCGAAGGACCCCAGGGAATGGATGTTCCTGAATCTTTCACACAGAATGCATTTGGTTTGACTGAGCAAGAGCCTTTTGCTGGTCCAATCGTAGCTCCTCACTCCGCAGCCTACGTTATCGCTTTTAAACAGCGGTTTCCAAGTGAAGTTCCTCCATTCAAGAGCATCGAAGAAAAGGTGAGCAATGACTACCGCTACTACCAAGCCTTTCTGCAGGCGCAAGCTTCTGGATTGGCTTTTGCCACCAACACCGTTCCTAATGGCCTAGCGCAAAATAAGAGCTTCTCGGCAATTGCAGCAGAAGCCAAAGTTAAGCCGATACATCTTCCGCCCTTTTCATTGAGCACTCGCAGTCTGCCTTCTGAACTTGAAGAGAAAGGGATTGATTTTACCACTTTGAAGAAGGTCGCCTTCAGTACCCCAGTTGGCAAGGTCAGCCAGTTCATCCCGTCTCATCAGGGTGGATACGTCGTTTATGTCGAAAAATCTCTGCCCCTCGATCAGAGCAGGATGGATAAGGAACTGCCTGAGTTTTTGGCGATGGTGCGCCAGGCTCGTCAGGGGGATGCGTTCAATCAATGGTTCGTGAAACAGTTGGACCGTGATCCTGCCTTCAGAGACCGTCTTACCAAAACCATGCAGGAGAGCCAGATGGGCGCTGGAACGCGACGCGCTCCCAGATCATAAAAGTCTGACATTGGGATTTTAGAACTGGTCGCTTACATTAATTGAACAATGGCAAGCGAGTCGATTAAACTATCCTCTCCCGAAACGCGGGAGTTCTGGGAAATTTCCGTCCTTTACGAGGACGAGCATCTGTTGGCTGTGGATAAGCCCAGCAAACTGCTCACCTCTCCGGATCGTTACGATCCCAAGCGGCCCAACCTGATGAAACTGTTGCACGCTGGAATTGAGCGTGGCACTCCCTGGGCCAAAAGCCGCGGTTTAACCTATTTGATGAATGCCCATCGGCTCGATTTTGAGACCAGTGGAGTCATCCTGTTGGCTAAAGACAAACCGATGCTGGTCGCGGTCGCGAATTTGTTTGGTTCCGAAAAGCCGGTCAAAACTTACTCGGCTCTCGTGCAACGTTCACCGGAGGAGAAAAGTTTCGAGGTGGATGCAAAGCTGGCGCCGCATCCGGTAAAACTGGGATTGATTCGGGTTGATGAGAAAAACGGGAAGAGGTCCCGCACCCAGTTTGAACTGGTGGAAAAGTTCGCCGGCTATTCACTGCTCAAATGCCGTCCTTTGAGCGGGCGGCAGCATCAGATTCGAGTGCACCTTCAATATGCCGGTCTGCCGATTGTGGGTGACAGCTTGTACGGAGGTCAGCCGTTGATGCTTTCAAGTTTGAAGCGGGATTATCGGCTTAAGCCCAACAAAACCGAGCGGCCCTTGTTGGACCGTGTGTCGTTGCACGCGGAGGAATTGAGCCTGGTGCATCCGCTCACCAATGCAGAAATCAAGATCGTGGCGCCCTGGCCGAAAGACCTTAAGGTGGCAGTCAAATACCTGCGGCTGTATGCAGCCGCGGCGTTTTAATCAGGAAACAGCCCAGTCCAGAATCGCTTTTTGCACATGCAGACGATTTTCGGCCTGATCGAAAATTGTCTGTGCGTGCGCTTCGAAGGTGGCTTCGTCAATTTCCTTGCCGCGATAAGCTGGCAGACAATGCATTACCAACGCATCCGGTTTGGCCAGTTTCACAGAGGCTGCATTGATCTGATAGCCCGCCATCTTTTTGATGCGCTCGGCAGCTTGAGCCTCCTGGCCCATTGAGATCCACACGTCGGTGTAAAGCATGTCAGCGCCGTGAGCCGCGGCTTTCACATCGTCAGTCACCACAATCTTGCCACCAGCGCGGGAAAGAATTTCAGGTGCAGGCTGGTATTCCCTGGGCGCAGCGATACGAAATTCGAAGCCGAGCTTGGCGGCGGCGAAAATCCACGAATAAGCCATGTTGTTGGAGCCATCGCCGATCCAGGTGACCACCTTGCCCTGAATCGGGCCACGTTTCTCCTGAAACGTAAATATGTCCGTTAAAATCTGGCAGGGGTGTTCATCATCGGTTAGCGCGTTAATGGTGGGAATCCTGGAGTAGTGAGCGAAGTCTTCCACGTCCTTCTGGGCGAAGGTGCGAATGATGGCCCCATGCACCATGCGCCCGAGCACGCGCGCGGTATCCTTGATCGGTTCACCGCGGCCCAATTGAATATCATTTGCGTTCAGAAACATCACCTGTCCACCCAATTCACGAACGCCCACTTCAAAAGAGACACGGGTGCGCGTGGAAGACTTGGTGAAGATCATCGCCCAGGTTTGGCCACCCAGCGGCTGTTTCTTGTGATGCCCACGTTCCTTTTTAATGGGGCCGGAGGCAGCCAGAATTTGATCCATGTCGGCCTTGGCCAACGACTCGATGCTTAACAGATGTTTCATGACGCTAATTTTGCCACTACCGATTCGATGATCTTCAGGCCTTCCGCTGCCTCATCCTTGTGCAAGTTCAAAGCCGGGAGGAAGCGGAGAATATGTGTGCCGGCGGGAATTGCTATGAGACCGGCTTCGTGAAGCAGGTTGGTGAAACGCACCGCAGGAGTTTTTCCTTCGCCGGAGAAAGCGGGGATACTTGGGGCTAGTTCCATGCCGACCATGAGCCCGAGGCCACGGACAGTTTTGATGACGGACGGATACTTCTGAGCCAGCGCCTGCAGGCCGCCTTTGAAATAGGCTCCGACCTCGCGTGCGTTGTCGGCCAGCTTTTCCTTCTGGATGACCTCAAGGATTTTCAATGCGACCGCACAGGCCAGGGGCGAGCCGCCATAGGTGGTGCCATGCGTGCCCGCGCTGAGCAGGTCAGCATACGGCTGACGAACCCAGAAGGCACCAATCGGAAAACCGCCGCCCAATGATTTGGCCATGGAGATGGCGTCCGGCATAAATTTATCTCCGCGCGGAACTCCTTCCAAAATGCGTTGATAACTTTGAAAGCGGCCACTGCGGAAATGGCCACATTGCACGCTGTCCATCATGAGCAACAACTTCTTTTCGTCACAAAGTTGACGTAAACCAAGGAGGTATTCCGGCGTAGCCGGGGTCACACCACCTTCACCCTGAATGCCTTCAACCAGGATGGCGACTGTCGCCGGAGAAATGGCATCTCGCATCGCCTGCAAATCGTTGTAGGGAACGTGGCGGAAACCAGGGACCATTGGTTCAAAACCTTTTTTAACCTTGTCCTGGCCTGTGGCAGAAATTCCGGCGAGTGTCCGTCCGTGGAAAGAATTGTAAGTGGTGATGATCTCAAAACGTCCTTCATCATGGCCGAACTTGCGGGCCAGTTTAAACAGACCCTCGTTCGCCTCCACACCGCTGTTGGTAAAGAAGCATTTGCCCGGGCCGATGAGATTTACCAATTCCTGAGCCAGGCGACCTTGCGGAGCATGGAAATAAAGATTCGAAACATGGACGAGTTTACGCGATTGTTCGATCAAGGCTTCAGTTATGGCTGAAGGGGCATGCCCCAGTGAACAAACCGCGATGCCGCCGCCGAGATCGAGGTAGCGCTTGCCGGTGACATCCCAGAGCTGACTGCCGGAGCCATGGCTCAGGACGATATCAAAACGCCCGTAGGATGGGATGACGTTTTTGTTAAAAAGAGACTGAATCTCCGCCATTTCATTGTGAACAATGGACGGGGGCTGGGGAACGATTTCTTTCATAACACTACTTCTGTGCCGATACCGGAATTTGTAAATACTTCGAGTAGCATGGAATGCTGAACCCGTCCATCAATGAACGAGACTTTATCAACACCTGATTTAATGGCGGCAACCGCGCTGTCCACCTTGGGAATCATCCCCTTATCCACAATTCCGGCTTTCTTCAAATCAGCAACTTCGCCAGTACGTAGATGAGAAATGAGAGTGGATTCATCCTTGGGATTGCGCATCAAGCCGGGAACATCGCTCATGAAGACCAGGCGTTTCGCTTTCAAAGCAATCGCGGTCTGGGCAGCGGCGACGTCGGCATTGCAATTGTAGACGTGTCCATCTTCACCAAGGGCGGTGGGACTGATGACGGGAGTAATTCCTTGTGAAATACACTCAAGCAAGGGCGCGGTATTCACGGCGATCACTTCACCGACGAAACCAATATCGATTTGTTCTCCCGCAGGCCCGGTCAGCCACAGCTTGCGACAGGTGAAGATTTCCGTGCCAGCGAAACCTTTGGCAAAACCGCCCAAGGATTTGATGGTGGCAACGACTTCGGGATTAATTTGGTTTGAGAGAACCTGGTCGACAACCTTCACTGTGGCTTCGTCCGTGACGCGCTGGCCCTGGATGAAATTTGCCTTCGTTCCAGAGACTTCCATGGCGCGAGTGATGGCTTTGCCGCCGCCGTGAACCACCACCGGATTAATGCCGGCGGCTTCGAGAAAAACGACATCGCGTGCCACACCACTACGGACTTCCGGATCGGTAGAATCCATGAAACTGCCGCCGTATTTGACGACGAATGTTTGATTGCGAAAACGTTGCAGGTAAGGCAACGCTTCGAGCAGCACGTCGGCTTTCGAGATAAGTTCTTTCATCGTTTAACCTCCGAGAGAAGAGGGGTCGGAAACGTCGCCTTTGTTGAAATCCACGTATTCCTCGGTGAGGTCGCTGGCATACATGACGGCACTGCCCTTGCCGAGGTTGAGCTGGATGTGCAGATCAAATTCCTTTTGCGCGACCATCTTGCAAAGAGCCTTGAAGGATGTCTTCGTGGGCTGCCCCTTTTTAAGCGCAAACAGAAGTTGTTTGCCTGCCGGCGCACTGTAGGCCACATCAATCTTTTCTTCGAGAATGTTTGCTGCTGAATACCCGAGCGCGCCCAAAATGCGGCCCCAGTTGGGATCGCCGCCAAACCAGCTGGTTTTCACAAGAGAGCTGTTCGCCACCGCGCGAGCGGCGGCGTCGGCATCGGCGAACGTTTTGGCTCCGCTGACTTTTACAGTGACAAACCGTGTGACACCTTCGCCATCGCGCACAATCATTTTGGCGAGTTCAAGGCAGACGTGGTTCAAAGCCGCCTGGAAGGCTGCCAGATCACTGCGACGACCTGCGGTGATACTTGCATTCCCCGCCATGCCGTTGGCAAGCACAATGACGGTGTCATTGGTGCTCATGTCGCCATCGACCGTGATGCGGTTGAAGCTGTTGGCCACTGCTTCATTCAACGCGAGTTTCAGCGCCTTGGATTCAATGGCAGCATCGGTTGTGATGAAGCAAAGCATCGTGGCATGCAAACCTTGATATTTGCCGCCGGGAACAGCTGCAGGGCGGGCTCCAGTAGGGCTCATGCCAGGTTGGATCATCCCTGCACCTTTGCAGATGCCACCAATGCGAACGGTTTTGCCGCCCAGCTTGAATTCCACAGCGACCTGCTTGGGACGCGTGTCGCTGGTCATGATGGCTTCGGCAGCGTGATCAGCATTTTCCTTGAAGGTATTGAGCAAAGCGGCTGCATCCCGGATGCCGCGCTTCACATTTGCCATCGGGAGAGTAACTCCGATACGGCCAGTGGAGGCAACGAGCACGTCCTCGGCCGAAATACGAAACAGTTTCGCCACCACGTCAGTCATTTCGCGCGCGTCACGAATGCCTTGTGCAGCGGTGCAGGCATTGGCATTGCCGGAATTGACCACAATGGCCTGGGCCGTTCCCTTGCTGGCGCGGGGCATGCTGACCTTGACCGGCGCGGCGCATACCTGGCTGGTCGTGAACATGCCGGCGACGACGGCAGGCACCTCGGAGAGAATGAGAGCGAGGTCGCGTTTTTTGCCTTTGTTGGAACCTTTGCCGGTGCCGAGGCGTTTGATGTCGCAAAACACTCCGGCGGCTAAAAAACCTTGAGGAGCAATAACGGAACCAGGGATTTCCTTCATCTTCATTTCCAATTAAATGTCAGAGGCAACTTTTTCGAGATTTAAATCAGACACAAACTTCATTTCCAAGTATTCGAGATGCGAGGGGCGGTGGTGAAAGTGGGACCTGGCATACAGAGGTTCCTCGTAACGTTCCTGGAAGCCCAGTGAGCTGAACAGTTCAGTGAAAACCGGCGAGCTGGAGTACACAAAGAAAATTCCATGGTCGTCGAAGGCGAAATACTCCTTGTTTTCCTGGTTGCGAATCCAGAGCTGATTCATGCCGTCGGCAAAAACATAAGCTTCATTTTTATGAACCACGTCCACGAGCTTTGAACGGTTTACCACTGCGCGAAACTTCTGCCACATTGGGTCCTTGTCTTCCAGTGAAAACATGATTTTAAGCATAACCTCCACATCAAAGGAGAAGTGCTCGAGCAATTTGTAGAAGGCGCTTTTCACCTGTTCCGGGTTGCCAGACCAGGCAATCAATCGCGTGCGGGCCTCCGAGGTTTGGATAAAGTAAAAAGGTTCGGCGCCATATTCCTTCGCCCAGGCCTTGACTGAATTTTCAGGAAAATGGTGCATCACTCAAAGCAGTCCCGCAGTTTCAGGAAAACCGCACATGATATTCATGCTTTGCACGGCCTGGCCGCTGGCGCCTTTTACGATATTATCCTCGGCGCTCATGACGATGAGTCTGCCGGTGCGATGATCGAGGCGCCAGGCGATTTCAATGACGTTGGTGCCGGTGACATTCTTGGTATCGGGCAGGGCCTTGCCTTCGAGGATGCGCACGAAGGGTTCATTGGCATACGCAGCCTGGTAGCAGGCGGTGATTTGCCTGTTTAGCTCCTCCGCTTCTGCAACTGTCGAGAAATGCTTCTCCGGCGCGAGATACAAAGTGGTTAGGATGCCGCGATTGATCGGGATGAGGTGAGGGGTGAATTGGATGACCACCGGAGTCGACGCCGCGACGCTCAGTTCCTGCTCAATCTCGGATAGATGCCGGTGCTTGGGAATGCCATAAGGCCGGACGCTTTCGTTGCATTCCACAAAAAGATAATCCACTTCCGCCTTGCGACCAGCGCCACTGACTCCACTCATCGAATCGGCGATAATGCCGGTATGTTTGATAATCCCGGCGCGAAGAAGCGGTAGGGTGGGCAACAAAACACTCGTCGGATAACATCCTGGAGAGGCAATAAGTGTCGCCTTCTTTATTGCGGAGCGATAAACCTCGGGCAAACCATAAACCGAAGTTGCCAGTAACTCAGGCGCCGGATGATCGTGGGCGTAGAATTCCTTGTAAATTTCAGCACTTTTCAGCCGAAAATCTGCGCTGAGATCAATCACCTGGCAGCCCAGTTGGAGCAGAGGAACTGCATACTCAGCAGAAACGCCGTGGGGCAGGGCGAGGAAAATGAGTTGCGCCTGTTTGGCCAGTAACTCGGAATTCGGTTCAGTAAAGCGAAGTTGTTTGGATTGTGGCAGGTGGCCGAATTTTGGAAACACCTGGGCGAGAGTTTGTCCAGCGTATTGGCGCGAGGTAACTGCAGTCAGTTCGACGTGCGGATGTGACAACAACAACCGCACCAACTCCTCACCGGAATAACCGGAGGCACCGACAATTCCAACCTTCACCTTCTTATCCATCTGATACTTTTAGTGGAAACTCATGACTTCAGGGAAACAAAAAATTCCGAGTTCAAGAGTCGCATACGTGCTACAAAACGAAAAACCCCGCAAGGTTGAACCTGCGGGGCGCGTGAAATCGAACAGGATCAACGTTTGCTGTATTGGAAACGCTTGCGCGCGCCGGGTTGACCGTATTTTTTGCGTTCCTTCTCACGGGAATCGCGGGTCAACAACCCTTCAGCCTTGAGAGTGGGGCGAAAAGCTACATCCACTTCGAGCAGCGCACGAGCGATGCCGTGGCGGACTGCGCCAGCCTGACCGGTTGGGCCGCCGCCCTGAACGTTGACGCGAACATCGTATTTACCAGTTGTCGCGGTAACCGTCAGAGGCTGCGTGACCACCATGCGGAGGGTATCCGTGGGGAAATAGGTTTCAAAGGCCCGGCCATTGACCTGGATTTTGCCGGTGCCAGAAGCGAGACGGACCCGTGCAACAGAAGTCTTGCGACGGCCCGTACCGAGGAATTCATTGGAGTCTGCCATATACTTTCAGCGATTCAGTTCAAAATTATTTCGCAGGAACCAGTTCAGCAGGCTGCTGAGCGCTATGAGGATGCTTGTCACCCTTATAGACTTTCAGCTTGGTCAGCAACTGGCGGCCAAGGCGATTCTTGGGAACCATGCCTTTGACGGCGTGGTGAATCAGCTCTTCCGAATTCTTGGCGCGAACTTGCGCGACGGAACGATACTTTTCTCCACCTTTCCAGCCGGAGTAAGTCATGAAGAACTTGTCCGTTTCTTTTTTGCCGGTCACAGCGACTTTATCGGCGTTAATAACCACCACAAAATCACCAGCATCAAGGTGCGAGGTGAAAATAGGCTTGTTTTTACCGCGCAAGGTATCGGCGATCTGAACGGCCAAACGGCCCAGAATGGCTCCGTTGGCATCGATCACATGCCATTTACGCTGGTCCACATTTACTTTCGGCAAATACGTTTTCATCTAAATCCTGTTAAAAGGAGGGGAGAAAGTACCAAAATAGATGGCCAAGTCAATAGCCATTTCAACTATTTTGCCATTTCTTTCCCCGCAAAATTCAATTGTCTTTTCCTGACAGACGGTTTAAACCATCCCCGACCTGCCTCATAAAACCAAGAACTACTGACCCTATGGAATCTACCTATACCATACTCGGAGCCGACGGGCTACAATATGGTCCAATTAATTTGAATCAACTCAAGATTTGGATCAGCGAAGGCCGTATTACGCCAACCACACAAGTATTGCGCAGTGATGTCAATGCCTGGCATCCGGCCGCGCAATATACAGAATTGGAACTGGCCGGGGCCGCCATATCCCCCGTATTCGTATCGAATTCCGGGGCTTCGGTCATAACTCCGGCGATCGCCAGCGCGGCGCCTCCGAGCAATCCGGCTTTGGAAAAACAGATGAAGTCAGGGGCGGATTGGTTCTTTTGGATAGCTGGATTATCCCTGATTAACACGGGCGTGGCTGTGTTTGGCGGTGGATTCCGGTTCTTTCTGGGTTTGGGAATGAGTCTGGCGATTGATGAAACGGCCAAAGTAAGCGGGAGTACCGTTGGCACTGTAGTCGGACTTATTCTTAACCTCATTGTAGTCGGACTGTTCATCTTTTTTGGTATCTTCGCCCGAAAAAGGCATGCCTGGAGTTTTATTACAGGGTTGGTGCTTTACAGCCTGGATTCAGTTCTAGTCCTGATGTTTGCATTCCGTTTTGGTGTAAGCTTCCTGGCCGTTGCATTTCATGGATACGCGTTGTTTTGTATTTTCAGAGGTTTGAAGGCTGCCAATGAGCTAAATGCTGTCGAAACACAAGCAAATGCCACGACGCCCCACGTTCGATTTTGATTTAACATTGCTGACGTATTAGGATAAGAGCGCCAAACATTAACAAGAATGAATAGCTTAGCAAATCGCCGCATAGCACTGATCGCCCTTTTCACTCTGGCGCTGGACCAGTTTACGAAACAGCTCGTCTATCGAGTGATGCACATGGGGCAGGAGAAGGTTATAATCGATGGCTTCTTTAAATTCGTGCATTGGGGCAATACCGGAGCGGCTTGGAGCCTTTTTAGGGACAATAACGGAGTACTGGCCCTCGTGGCATTGGTTGCTCTCGTGGTTCTCTTCTGGAGCCGCCATCATTTCGATGCACATACAATTTTGGGGCAGGTCGCCCTGGGGTTGGTATTCGGGGGAATTCTTGGCAATCTTATAGATCGCTTGATGATTGGCCATGTCATTGATTTTCTTTACTTCTACCTGCATCGCCGAGGCGCAGAGGATATTGGCTTCCCGGCCTTTAACATTGCGGATAGTGCCATCTGCATCGGAGTGGGGCTTATCTTCATTCTTTCCTGGAGAAATGAGACAACGATGACGAAGGTGGCCCAGCCCTCTGCTTGACCCAAGTTATTTCTGCCAACATAGTTCTGTTTAAATGACTTCGTCCCGTTCAGAATCGTTTACCGTGGAAGTGTCTTTACCGTCCGAGCGGTTGGACACATTTCTACGCGAACGATTTCCGGCGGTCTCCCGCGGCACCATCCAGAGATTGATCGAACAAGGACACATCAAGGTTAATGGCCAGACAATCAAGCCGACCCATCACCCTCGGGCCGGCGAGCTGATCGAAGTTTACTGGCCGGAGGCGCGTCCAGCGGAAGCAAGGCCCGAAGATATCCCGCTGGATATTATTTTTGAAGATTCCGACTTGTTGGTGCTCAACAAGGCGCCGGGTTTGGTGGTGCATCCCGCAGCGGGTCACGAGGAACACACGTTGGTGAATGCATTGCTGCATCATTGTGAGGGACAATTGAGCGGCATTGGCGGAGTGGCGCGTCCTGGAATCGTCCATCGCCTGGACAAGGAGACGAGCGGTTGCCTCGTGGTGGCCAAGAATGATGCGGCGCATATGGCGCTGGCAGAACAATTTTCCGGGCGCACCTTGGAAAAAACTTATCTGGCAATTGTCTGTGGCGAGGTGGTGCGGAATAGCGGGGAAATCCGGGCGTCCATTGCCCGGCATCCGACCCATCGTAAAAGGATGACCGTGACAGATGGGAGCGGACGGGAAGCCTGGACGAGTTACAAAGTGCGCGAGCGATTTTCAGGCGCCACCTGGCTGGAGGCTCTTTTACATACCGGCAGAACCCATCAGATCCGCGTACATTTTCAGCATCTTGGCTATCCAATTGTAGGTGATGCCACTTATGGAACGCGGCAGAACAAGCGTTTGATCGAAGTGACTGGCTATGCCGCGCCACGCCAGATGCTGCATGCCTGGAAACTTTCCTTCCTCCATCCATGCAAGGGAAAGAAGCTCAGTTTTGAGGCTCCCTGGCCGGCGGATTTTCAAACTGCCCTCGCTTCTTTAAGAAAAGTGTCAGAAACCTGAACTCCGCCTTGCGGTTATGAGTTCATAGATCTGCCGGCCACCTTGTCCTCTGAATCTTGAGGTTTGGTTTTAGACTTCCATCTCACTACGAAAACGGGGCAACGCGGGAAAAAGGATGTTGGGGGAAACTAATTGCATCGGAAGTTGTTGTTATCTGGACGACATTCGCATCGGAGTTGTGTCCCATGATCGATCTTTGGAGTATTCGAACGCGGGGTGATAAATGATGTCTAAAATGAAACCTGCTCCAGATGCAGGCTGCGAACTAAATGCTGAGCGATGAAGGGGGCTGAGGGATGGAATCGAACTCCGGCAAAGGCAGTCCGTTTTGCGTGGAACTGTCTGCAGGATAAAACGAACGAGTGTTTGTGTAATGGAAAACAATCCAACTATTCTATACGTGGATGATGATGAGAACGATGTACTTCTGTTGAAGCACGCTCTTCGTTGTTGCAAATTATCTTTTAATTTGCAGGTGGTAAATGATCCTGAAAGGGCGAGTGCGTACCTGGGCGGACAGGACATTTATGCAGATCGTAAGCTTTACCCCATTCCATCATTGGTGTTACTGGATCTGAAGATGCCGCGAATGAATGGCATGGAGGTGCTTGCCTGGATTCGAAGCCAGCCGGCGCTGAAGCATTTGGTGGTGATAGTTTTTACCGCCTCCAATCAGGCATCAGAGGTAAACCGGGCCTATGAAATGGGAGCAAATTCCTATCTGGTCAAGCCGGTGGAGTTGGAGTTGCTGGTGGAAATTGTCAAAGGCATGACTCAATATTGGATGACGTTGAACGAACAGCCAGCCCTTTGACGAATAAAAAGACAGTCCTGCCCGTCACGGCATAATCTTGTAAGGATCTTCAAACTGCATCCCTAAGTGAATCCAGAAACCGGGATAAGACTTTAGCGATCCTGCTTTTCGCCTGTGATTTCCGGAACATGGAGTCCGGTTCCTCTGTCCGCTTAAGATTAAAAGGTCAATTCACTTATCTGGGGTGCCAAGCCTATTGTGCTTGCCAGCGTTTTCCTTAAAGCTGATTAAGGGAAACTGCATTTTCTTTCCTGTCCGGACGTGTTGGAGCGCCGTTTTTATTCTATGCGAATCGGGAAGGTCACCAGCCATGAACTGGCTCAATTTATCGAGGAAAGGAGAATTCTGCGCTCTCCTCCGTGGCTGTGGCGATTCGGTTTCGCGGGTGGGTGTGTTTTGGCTGCATTCCTTTTGCGTTATGAACTGGCGCCCATGCTGGGGCAGCGAGTTCCACTGGCATTTTTTACTCCCGCAGCGCTCGTTGCCGCCTGGTACGGAGGAGTCAGTGCCGGGTTGTTCGCCTTGTTCCTGGGATTGCTGTTGGGGGATTATTTTTTTCTCCCCCCTGTCCATGGCTTCGGTGTGTTGAATTCCATGGATGTGACCGCGATCATCACCTATGCCTGCACCGCTTTGATCGGCGTGGGGGTGATTGAAAATCTGCATCGCGCAAGGCATCAGATTGATTTGATAAGCAAGGCGGCTGAGCGACTGCAAAAGGAAATGACCGAGCGGGCGCGTGCTGAAGACTCATTGCGGCAAAGTGAAGCAAGATTCAGGTTGTTGATGGACGAGGCGAAAGACTACGCACTTTTTATGTTGGACCAGGAGGGCAAAATAATTGAATGGAACGCGGGGGCTCAAAGGATGAAGGGCTACACGGCGGAACAAATTCTGGGGCAGCATTTTTCACAGTTCTATCCTCCGGAGGATATTGCCTTGCACCGCCCGGAAAATGCTTTGGCGAAGGCGGAGGCTGAGGGGCGGTTTGAAGATGAGGGTTGGTTGATGAGGCGGGACGGATCGCGTTTTTGGGCAAACGCAGTGATTACCGCATTGCATGACAAGTCGGGCAAGTTGGTATGCTTTTCCAAACTGGTGCGAGACGCCACGGAGCGCAGGCGCGCTGAGGAAGAATCGCGGAAGCGGGAAGCGCGATTCCGTGAACTGGCTGATGCGATGCCACAGATTGTCTGGAGCACCAGATCGAATGGGGAAGTCGATTACGTCAACCGAAAGTGGTTCGAGTATACTGGTCTTACCGCTGAGCAGACCTATATTTCTCAAGGTTGGACTGGCAATGTACATCCAGAGGATAAGGAATTACTGGTGCAGGTCGTTCATAAAGCCTTGAAGACAAACGCGCCTTTTCAACTGGAAAAGAGAATTCGGAGCGTGACCGGCGAATACCGCTGGCATCTTAGTCGTGGCGTGCCTGTGAAAGATGAGGCAGGACAGGTGGTGCGGTGGTTTGCAACCTCGACGGATATTGAGGACCAGAAACGGATCGAGCATGATTTGGAACGGGCGCGGGAACAGTTGGCCCATCTTGCGCATGACCTCGAGATCCGGGTGGTCGAGCGCACTGCCAAGCTGGGGGAGAGCATTCGTTCCCTGGAAGGCGTGTTATATCATGTGGCGCACGATCTTAGGGCGCCCTTGCGTGCCATGGAAGGGTTCACCCAACTCCTGCTGGAAACCAATGCCCCCAGATTTGACGAGGCTGGAAAGGATTATGCCTGGCGAATTATTTCGGCTGCGAACCGCATGGATCAGTTAATCAAGGACCTGCTCGTCTATGGTCGCTTGACTCACATGGAGGCGGTGTGTCGAAAAGTCGATCTTGAGACAGAAGTTGATCGGGTGCTTGTGGAACTTGAAAGCGAGATTAAATTTCGAAGAGCGGAAGTGAAGGTGTATCGACCGTTGCCGCAAGCCTGGGCCAACTCCACCATTATCAACCAAATTCTCTCCAACCTGGTTTCAAATGCGCTTAAGTTTATAAAGGCCGGTTCTGTGCCTCATATCGAAATTGGCGGGCGGTTGGAAAATCGCAAGGTGCGATTTTGGGTGAAGGATGATGGAATAGGTATTGATGATCTTTACCAACAGCAGATTTTTCGGGTCTTTGAGCGTCTCCACGATGGTGAAGGTTACCTCGGAACCGGGATCGGGTTGGCAATTGTCCGCAAAGGGGCGGAGCGAATGGGCGGAACGGTCGGAGTGGAATCGCGACCGGGTGAGGGCAGCCTTTTCTGGGTGGAGCTCCCTGGAAGTTCCCAAACAAAATGAACGCCATTGAACAGCATGTTCTTCACGTGGATGACGATCCGAGCGATTCGGTTCTGATGCAACAAGCCTGTCGGAAGGCGCAAGTGTCTTTCGTGTTGCATTCGGTTCGCGACGGAGAATTGGCCATTGAATACCTGAGTGGGACCGGCCAATTTGCCGACCGGGAAAAAAATCCTTTCCCCGCCCTCGTCCTGCTGGACTTAAAAATGCCCCGGAAAACCGGATTTGATGTCTTGCAGTGGATGCGGCAGCAGGAAGCCTGCAAAGTTCTGCCGGTGATTATCTTCACAGCCTCCAGTCAGGAGGAAGATATCAAACGCGCTTACGAGTGCGGGGCCAATTCCTACCTCGTTAAACCAGTAGGCATTCATACCTTGATGGAAATGGTCAAGATGATTGACGGCTACTGGCTTGGACTTAATCACATTCTGAAACTATAAGCACCTATGGAATTTACCGATCATTTTTTCCGCCGTCACTTCCCGGGCGCGACGGGTGCAGCGTTGATCAGGATCTGGTTCGTTCCCCCGATGACAACTTTACCCTCAAGTTGTGGTTCGCGTTCTTGAATTGTTCCTCCGCCTACCCCGGCAGAACTTGCCGAATTCGTGCTTTGAATTCGGTCGAAATCAAAGGTTTGCGGAAACTGGTTGGTGGAAAGCGTCATGTTCCCTGTGAAGAGAATCGGTTGATGCAAAGTCAAATTGGTCCCCGAAACCCGGAAGAACCGTTTTTGAAACGGTTTATTTTTGTGGATTGTATCCTTGGATGGGATCTCCCCCGCCAGATTTTTGTCGGCAAAAACTTCGGTTTTTTGTTTGAACTGCTCAGTGTTAAATTGCAGTTGAATTGACTTGGAAGCTTCATCTGCATTGTAAAATCCATAATACACCGACCCATCACCGTCGAGGATGCGTAGCTGATCGCCCGTCTGTTCAACGGCGAACCTGGCCAGTACAGGCGAAGCGTCTTGTGCCTTGGTGCGAGTGTCGCCACGGTTTTGCATGGTTAAGCGGCTAAAAACCTGGGTGGATGAAGCGGGAGCTTCAGTGAGCAGGAAGGCAGAGTTCGAAGGGACTTTCTCGACCTGGTCGCGCCGCAGATCCCAGGTTAACAGACCATTCATGGAAAGATTGGAACTCAGCGCTCCTCCAGAGGAATAGGTCGCGACGCCGCCGTTGATGGCTGAAGCCGCCGCCGGGGCATTCAGTGTCTCGGCATCTCCTGCCTGTAGAGGAGTCGTGGGCGCAACTACCGGCGGTGGAGTGGCGGCGAGGGCATAATCCCTGCTTCTCGAAGTCTGGGGAGCATTCTCTTTCTTTTTCAACTCGTCAACACTGCCAGCTGCTCCGGCCTGCCCAATGGCTCTACGGGCGGAAAGTTGTGGCGTTGGACGGTCAGCTTCTTCCGCTCTAACAAGATTTTTGGCGAGATCGGTACTGCTGGATGATAGAACCGGCTTCGATGAACTGTTCGTCACAGTAAAAATTGTTTTGTTTTCATCAGCCAAATAGAAGGAGTCAGTCGCCGGTGTTGAAGGAGCTTGTGGAACGAAGGGTTCCGCTGCCGGTGATTTGCGTGCCGAGAGCCTGGTTTCATCCTTAACCACGCCGAGCCTTGACTCCCGGTCAAGAGCCAGGTCCATTTTAGCTTTTGGTTCAGGATGCTGAGAGATCACCATCCAAAGGCCAATCATCAGCACGATAAAAATGGAGCCGCCCAAGGCAAATCGAGGCCAAAACCTCGAAAAAAGATTGAGTCCGCCCGAACGCTCTCCCGCCTTTTGAAATTTACGGGCGACTTCCGATTGCAGCAGGCGTCGCGTCGCCGGATGCATTTCCAACGATGCGCCCGCGTCCTCTTGCCGCTTTTTAGCGTAAGATTTCAGCACTTTTTCGATGTCGCGTTCCGGTTCGTTTGGCATACCGCTCTAACCATTAGACGGAGTTGTGGGAATTTTCTCCCGGGAAAAAACAGGTCGGGCAATTTCCTCGAGGTGATCCAGGCACTTGCTGAGGCGGGAACTCACCGTTTTCGGGTTGAGTTCCAATGTCTGGCCCAATTCCTCGTAGCTCAATTCAGCAAAGTAACGGAGTTCAATAATTTCTCGGCACGGTTCGCCCAGTTTTTCCAATGTTCCATGGAGCAGAGCCATCCGCTCGGTGGTCATCAAGGTGTCATCGGGTCCTGGTGCACGACTAGGGGGATCCAGGGTTGGACCCTCCTCAGGGCCATCCGCATTCAGCGAGAGGGTCACCTGGCCGCCGCCACGCTTCGCTGCCTGTTGCTTTTGCCGGTAATCCCGCGCCTTGTTCGCTGCAATGCGAAACAACCATGTTTGGAACTGGCTGTTACCATGGAAGGAATCGAGACTGCGAATCACCGAGAGGAACACTTCCTGGCAAATCTCCTCCACATCTTCCTGCGTGAAATTGTAGCCTAGCTGGAAAACAAAACGCCCCGCTGATGCATAATGTCGGTCAAACAATTCGTCCCACGCGGACGAATCGCCCTTGCAGCAGCGGGAAATCATTTCTGTTTCCAAATCCCAGCTCATTTTCAATAGCATAGAACGCGCAAGTGAAATGAGCCAGCGCATTGTGGGATAAGAGGAAGCCGGCTTTTGCGGTTGTCGCGGGAAGGATTCATCCTACCGCGCCGCACTAACATAGCCCGCGACTCCATCCTATCCTTTGCCTCAACCCGCGTACGCGCCCCACGGACTTCAATCCCCGCGCCAGCCATCAATTAAATGGTGGAATGACGCTCCGCCGGAATTCTAACCCCGTCGGTGACCCCGCCAACATCCATCGAGTTTATCCGCGAACGCGGCCCACGATTCCAAATCTCCGCGCCAGCAATCAATGTCGGGGTAGGGAAAATTGCCCGTCTGGAAAAACCTGCGCCGCTTCCCAAACCTCCCTCACGCTGTATTCCAATTCGTCGTGGTGAACGCGTATGCGATTAGGGACTCCATACCGCGCGTCAGCAATCAATTATGGTAAGGATGAGCTGCCGCTCGTTCCCTAAAGATGCCCGCGACCCACCCCAACCTTTACCCGCTCCCGCTGATGCGGCCAATAACTCCCATCCCACCGCCAGGAAAATCTTTGAGCACAGGCAGGATATCTTCTTTCGAAGCGAAAAATAAGATCTGCGCCATGATTTTTGGTTGGTACTTGGGATTTTAATATCCCATCACAATTACCGTTTCACTTCTTCCCTCTTCCGTTCCTCCTCGGCTCTCTTCGTGAAATAGTCTCGTGCCGCCTCAAGGCTCTCAAATTTCCGTGGAGAATCCGGATACAGCTTCTCCAATGATTCCTCTGCAGCGTCAACGAGGTTGAAAGACGCCGCATCCAGCGACTCAATAAGGTTCGGAATGGCTGGCCGATAACCGAATTTGCCAAATAGCTCGACGGTATCGGACCACTGAACAGACGACACAGGATAAAGGTAATAATGGCAATTCAGTATTTTCAACGCTTTTGTATCGCCTGTTTTCGCAACATAGTTGGCTACGTAGTAGCTCTCTTCGTCTTCCTCTTCGCTCAGTTGTGCACGAAATACCGCCAGCACGGCAGGTTCCTCGATGTAGTAAAGGACGCGAGAGACGAGATAGGATCGGACGCGTGCATCGGAGGACTGCTGATAGGCATTGATCAGGAACTCCGTCTGCCGACGCTCAAGCAAAATCTCGCAGATCTCCGGATAAGGAAGTTCCATTTCGCGTAGATTTTTGGGCAGATCCTCGGACGGCAACGCGAGCATGCGGACGAGCGATGCGGAATCTTCACTGCGACATGCGCGACGCGTTTTCCCATCGGCGCCGACAACCATGTGGGAGGTGCTACAACCGAAGCAGCAAAGCAATAAGACGATAGTGAATCCCAAGCGCGACACGGCACTCAACGTACATCTTCAGCAGCCTCTGACAAGCAAGATTGGGTGGGAAACGCGGGCTCTCGCTTTCAGACCTCGACAGAGCGTAACCAGCCGTTCCGTCGCCACCGAAAGCTGCCAGTCTCGGATATCGTTCGCTCCAGGGCCAACGGCCTGATCCATACCAGCCCAACGGCGAAGCCTTGGGTAACGTATTCCTATTCCCAATAACACAACACTTCGCCGAATGGTGGCGTGCGCAAGCACTCGGCGCGAGCTACGCGAGCATCCCAATCTCATAGCCGGCCACCGCAGGAAATGCTTTCATTTATAGGTGGTGGTTTCAGAGACGGTCAATTTTGCGTCCGATGATTTCTCGTCCGCGGCCCTCTCCATTACTAAAAGCAACCAGGCATTCATGCTCGCGTTACAAAGAAGCAGCGCGATTACCGGGACGAGAAAGAACGTTGCGATCACCTCGCCGCGATAAATTTCAACACCGGCAGCCACCAACCCAAGACAGGAAATTATTTGAATGACATTTTCCCGCAATCCGCCCAACGTCGCGGGGTTTTCACCTTTTCTCGAACGCCGCATCACACGGACGAGGAACCAGACTCTAACGGCGACAACCATAAACAGCGGGATCGCCAATCCAAACGATTCATGGTTCGGCATGAGAAACATGAGCGAGATAAACAGCGCATATAGGTAATCGGCAAAACTGCGCTGGGCGAGGCGTAACAGTTTGCGATTTTCCTGCGCTGTGATTTTTTCCCGGTTGATGGACAGGGAAACAAACAGCAAACCAGCCAAAGTGGCTGTCACACCGGCGACCGCGGAAAAGAACGGCTGCCACCTGGTTATTAAGTCATTGAACGATTCCATGATTTTGTCTTTTGAACTTCCTGGCGTAGTACGTTCGCCAAATTGCAATCCCAAACGTTCCGAATGCTGTGGGCCAGAGCCAGCGCCAGTAAAATAGAAGGAAATGGAAATTGACCACCGAAAACGCAGTCACCGTCGCGAGGTAAGCTCCCAGAAATCGCGTCATGTGGACAAACATCCAGGCTTGTTTGGCGCGCGGCGGTTTGAAAAGCCGGACCAGGTCCAGCATCCCCGGGAACATACCGAGGACTCCAAAAATAATGGGCACCCATCGCTGTTGTGCATCGGCCTCCCGGACACCCAGAAAAATCAATCCGCCCCCCGCCAGGATCATCGCCAAGGCGATGCACACATCAAAGAGATGCGGTTTATCCTCTTCCGGTTTTTTTCGTCCCAACACCCGATAGCCGGTGAGCGCAAGATAGAAACTGAATATCGCTATCAGAAACAAAAATAGGCCGCTTCCCAGCCAGCACATGAGCGCGGCCGTGAGCGCCACTCCTGCCATTGCCCAGAAATAAATTTTGCCCCAACGCCGATGCCATTGGCCACCCTTGACAGAAGCCATGGCCAGCGGCGCAATTATTAATGCCACGGTGCCGGCAACTATGTGGATGGCGAGAATAAAATGGAACAGGTTGAGTCTCACCGGCGCCGAGAATATACCTGAGCGATTCGTTCGCCTACTATAATTGGGTGCTTAATTTGGAATGGATCAATGCTGTCCCATTCAAGTTGCAATGGGGCTGCTGTTTCCGGAGGCGTGTCCCAGCGACGGTTTATTGATTCCGGGAAATCGATTGCCATGTATTGCCATATTACCATGGGCGCATTACCGTCGCGCTTTACAAGTTGCCGCCAATGGCCGAAGTTATGGGTGAGGATACTTCCGTTGAAATCATGAGCACAATTGTTCAATTGGAACCTAAAAAAGGCTATGTTGCCTTTCACCCAGAGGGAGAGGTTTTGCTCGGTGAATGCGCGAACCTGGTGTGCGATGCAGTCAGGCTCGCCTGCGATCAAGGCGCGGAGAAGCTGCTCGTTGATGTAAGCGGACTGACTGGATTTGAGCCGCCGACGACTGCCCCGAGATATTTTTTTAATGAGCGGCTTGCGGCTGAGGCCACGTCGCCAATCAAGGTTGCGATGGTCTGCCGCCCTGAATTCATCCGCGAGGACCATTACGGTGTCATGATCGCACGAAATCGTGGACTGTTGTGCGAGATATTCGCTTCGGAGTCGGAGGCCTTGGAATGGTTGCTGCGACCATAAAGGAGCCCATCGCCGGTCATCCATCCTCTCGTGGCATCCCGGCATAAGCCGGATCACACTTCTCGCCAGGCAAACGCAATTTCCCAGCTCGCGCACGTGCCCCGCGATTCCACCGAACCACACGCACCATGCATGTTTCTTCGTGAAAATTCTGGTTCAACTGCATTCCTGCAATCATTTCTCACCTTCAATCCAGTCGCCGTGAATCTCGTAGAACATAATTCGGTATCTTGGCTTCAGGCCGATGCGCAGTAAAGGATCAGTCACCACCCATTTTACGACCTGTCCTTTCCCGGCATCGGGATAGGTGAGAAACGAAATCCTCCACGACGGCTGATTGGTGGGCGACGGCACTGTAAGAATCTGTGACGCGCCTGCGCCAAGCATTTCACTGCCCAACGAATGGCTGTAAGATAAATTCGTCCATCCTGTTGGTGTTGGAATCTGAATGTGGTAGAGAGCAGCTCGCCGAATTGCGGAGGCGCTCAGATTGTTGACCGCAATTCTTGCGAGCCGGGTGCCAGTGGCGTCATTCGTATAACCGAGAAGTGTCACTGTGACATTGGGGCGTCCCGGCGGCGGCAGAAATGCAATCGACGTCACCAACGCGCCGATGATGACTGCGCCAAGGGCAAGGATCATGCAGGCAGACTTTGGCATGGAGACCAAAAGATCACGAGTTGAGCGTCAGTTGGTCGATTGCGCATCCGATGTAAATTGATCTTCGGTGCTCTCATAATGTGACATTCGATGGCGGGTTCTCCGGATCTACCGGGCACTTTCACCATCGCACGATTTGACCCTGTGGAATCTGGCCGGTGACCACGCCGTCTTTCGAGAGGCGGATGACTCCCTCGTTGAAGGTCATCGACCAGGAAGAACTCGTTCCATAGTTGAGTGAAGGGTCTCCTGGCGTGACTGAAGATTCAACGAACGACCCTGTATGTGTGCGCTCACAACTGAAGTGGTAAAACCAATCTTCACTGCCATCATCATTAACGACCTTCCGAATCGGCGGGCCGAAGTTGGAACGCAACTCGGCCTTGGTCATGCCGGGTTGAATCGGCGTGGAAACCACTGTCGCCGTCTCGCATGAGCTAAACAGGGCACAAGCAACAAGCAGACTGAGCAGGACCTTGATGAACGGCTTCGGCACTGGGCTCTCCATAAGTGAAACGAGTCTTATCCTAAAAACCTGTTTTTGCAAGCGCAGCATCTCATCCTTTTTGGCGCCACGGTCCTTGTCCTTCCAGGCCGAAGGTCAAAGCTGCGAGTCGAAAATAAATGGAAAAAAATGCATGGTGATATAAACCGCCTACGAAAAAAGCTGAGCCACCTCCCACTCGCGAGGCATCATTTTACGGGTGCTGGTTCCAACAAATATAACTTCCCATCTTTCTCTCCAACCGGATACGTGCCATCTTTGAACTCGCCACCCTTTGTAAATGTAATCTTGAACTGCTTGACGACTGAAAGGTTCGAGCGATACGAGACGCCATCTGTGTCTTTCCAAACAAGATCAGGCTCGTTTGGGTCTGGATTCGTGAGTGTGAAGTCCGTGGCTCCCTGCCTGGCATCTCTGGCATATTGCTTCCTGCCACTCGCTTTGAATTTGTCAGGCACTCTATCCCAACAGGTAAGCGTCATCAAAGCGTCGGCGTCACGCTTCTCAAAAGCCTGCTTGACGGCTGCGACAAATCGCGCCTCTTCATCTGGCGATGCCGCCAGCAACGGTTGCAATCGGAGGACCAAAATCGCGGTGAGGGCAAAGATCAATGTTTTCATAAGCGTGGTGTCATTTAGTTAATTGCATTCCTTTTCTTGTCAGGTCACACAAGGTTTTTACTATTTGAGTTCTTTCCAATCCACCAGCTTCTTCCAATCTGCGGAACCGTTCTTATATGCTGTCGAAACCTTTACTGCATCCTCAATTGAAAAGGTTTCCTTTGTGGAAATGTAAACAACACTCCCATCAACGGTGTATTGAAATGAAAAATGGCTGTCCTGCTCTGCAATGACGCGAATAAAACCGTGCGTGCCATCCAAACCAATTATAAATACTGGGCCGAAGTCGTCTTTATGCAAAGTCACGGCTGCCCGAATATCGGCTTCGGTTGGGCTGGGTATGGTTTTCTGGCTGTCGAAAAACGTCAATTTGTAGCTCATGGTCTTTGTCCTGGTTGTCGCGGTTGTGGTGGCGGTTGAATTAATCGTTTGTGCGCTGGCGGCGCAAAAACCAAGTAACACCAATAACGGAATGATTTGTTGAATTTTCATAATTACGCCCCTTTTATGAGGAGAGTTTATTTCCAATCTTCCAATTTGCGGGCCTGCTTATCTTTAAATGAACCGGTGAGAATCATAATCACATCCACCAGGCACCAGATGCCCAGGCCGCCGAAGGTAAAAATTTGTAAAATGGCAGTGCCTGCTTTGCCGACGTAGAACCGGTGAGCGCCAAATACTCCCAGGAAGAAGCAGAGAAGGAAAGCAATGAGCCGTTTTTTATCAGATTTTTCTGTCATAATTTTAAGTTGTTAGTGGGACTGATGGCCCCGGTGGTTTACGCGAGGCAGATCAGTTCCACCAATCTATAAAGGAAAGGAGACGAGAGGTTACAAACTGAATGCGTCAATTATTCGACGCACGTAAATCCGGCGTATCGGTCCTATTACAGCGGCTTCCAATCCGCGAACATCTTCCAGTCCGGGTCACCGTTTCGATAGGCAAGCAACAACTTCGTGGTGGTATCAGCGGAAAGATTTTTCGTGGCCTGATATTGATGCTGCTCGCCGCCTTCCTGTAACTGTATGGTAAAGGAATCCTTCGCCAGGCAAGTAGCCTGAAGCATGTTTTCAGCGTCCTTGTGAAGAATTAGAAAGCCGGGCTCGGCATCGCCTCGGAGTGAGGCTACGGCTTTGCGAATGTTGGCTTCGGTCGGATTTTGTATGGCCTTCGTGCCGTCGCCAGGATCAATGTCCAATGTAGGAGTCATGGAGTTGGTTTGGGCGTTGGTTGTTGGTGTTGTAATTGCCTGCGCCTTGCCGGTGTCCATAGCCGCGTTTGTCAACGTGCCCGGAAACCCCATTTTGTATAGGCTGGCTTCGAGGTTTTTAAGAAATTTTGGATCGGCTTCTGCGAATTCTTTGGTGAGTTGATTTGGTTCAGCCTGACCCCGCCACCAATGAATGATCTCTGAATTGAATGGCGGTTGCCGGTTTTGGGAACTCCACCAACTTCCCCACGCCTTCCAATCGGTGCCAAAATTCTGGCTGGTCAGCCTCACCAGGGAAACCTGTGCCCACCAGCGAATGTGTGGATTGTTGTGATAAAGCAGGTGGATCAATTTGGGCACGACGGTCCGGTCTCCAATAATACCCATTGCGCGAATGGCCATCCAGCGGTGCCGGTTACTGGTCTCCAACCGCACGATCGAGGCTCTATGGTCCAATGCCATCTCCAGCAGGAGAGGCACCGCGTTCGTGGAATGCAAAGAGGCGAGTGAATTGATGGCCAGGTAATACTCCTCTGAATGGGGTCCTTTGATTGTGTCAATCAGCCGCCGCTCCAGATTGGTGCGCTCCTCGTTCGACCAGCCTTCAAAAGTGCGCGCGTCAAAATACTTGTGGAATTTGTAGTCGGTATATTGCACCACGAGACGCTGGTCTGCGTTCAACAAGTTCCAGAATGCATTCGAGCTGACGAGGTCGCCTGCCGCCAACGTCTGGGATTGCTTCGGCTTCGTTCCGGCAAAAAATAGAACTACGCAAACAGCAATGAGCAACAGAGCCGCACCAAGCCCGGCAATCCCAATTGCTATTTTCCAGCCGAAGGACATTCCCGTTGGAGGGGGTGTCGCTTTTGGAATTGGCGGCGGAGTGCGCGAAATGGGAGGCTCCACGTGATCAGGTGTCGCCGCGATGGTTTCCACGTCCGTTTTTACCTGGCTAACTTTTTGGTAACGACGTTCCGGATCCTTTTCCAGGGCGTGCAGCACCACTTCATCGAGGCGCACATCTATGTGAGCTTTTTGCGATGGCCGTTGAAAATTTCCGAGCGGCAGTTCGCCGGTAAGCATTTCATAGAACACGACACCCAGTGAATAGATGTCCGCGCGATAATCCACGGTTTGCGGTTTCTCGATCTGTTCTGGCGCCATGTAATGCGGTGTGCCCATCACGTCCTGTGCACCGGTGAGCGAAATATTCTGCGGTTCCTGATCGAGAAGCTTGGCGATGCCGAAGTCGGCGATTTTCACGTTGCTATCTTTGTCGATCAGGATGTTTTCCGGCTTTATATCGCGATGAATGATGCCATGCTCGTGGGCGTATTGCAGCGCCTGGCAAATCTGCGGTATGATGATCAACGATTCCTCCGGCGAGAGTTTTCGCGCTTGCAGAAATTGGCGCAGTGTCAACCCGTCCACAAACTCCATCAGCAGATAATAATGTCCCTGCGTCTCGCCGAAGTCGTAAACCGTGACGATGTTTGGATGATTCAACCAGGCCAGGGCACGCGCTTCGCGTTCGAATCGTTCCGCAAATTGCGGGTCAGTCTGTCTTTCCGGTGCCAGGATCTTCAACGCCACCCAGCGGTCCAATCGTGGCTGGCGGGCTTTATAAACCGCACCCATGCCACCATGGCCAAGAAGTTCATTGATTTCGAATTGCGGAAAAAGTTTGGCAATCTGCTCAACAGTGGGTGGCACAAAGGCCGATTTTCCGCCCGCAGGTTCGTTCCCCGCCTTGGTTTCAAAACCGGATTTTATCAGGCACTCCGGGCAGAGGCCCTGCGGCGCGTCTGGAACTACCGCTTTTCCGCAGGTTGGACAAATCTGGGTTGCATCCATATTAATTCTTTCACCCTGTTATAAAGGAAAGCAGGTGAAAGGTTACACAGGAAATAAGAGCACTCCGTGTTGAGGGAATATTTTTGAGAGGGTCAACCTCAGTCATCGTCTTGCCAGCACGGTAAATAAGTGACGCAATTCCTCTTCAACTTCCTCCGGTGTTGCCACCGTATTGGCTATTTCATCCCGGAGCAATTGCCGATACCGCTGACGCAACCGGTGCACCACCACTTTTACCGAACCTTCAGTCATACCCAGCTTGGACGCCAACATGGCGTAGGGTTGCGCCGCACGTTCGCCCAACAGGCATGGTTTCAGTTCCGCAAATAATTCCGCCTTCCCTTGAGCTGCATATTCAGCACAGAGCCGGTTTAGGACCTGGTCCAACAAGGTCAGCGCCCAACGCCATTCAAAACTCTGTTCCGGGCTGACGTTGTCCACCGGCTCCCGGGCGCAGCCATTTTCTGCGTCTTCGAAATTCAGGGACACAACCCGGCCACGACCCCGCTTTTGCGCCCTGGCCTTGTCCCATTCGTTCGCCAGGAACCGGCTCAAGCTGGTCAGGAGGAAGGAGCGGAACCGACCGCGTTGCTGGTCCGCCTGTCCCAGCCAGTTTCGCTCCAGCAACCACTCGAAGAATTTCTGTGTCAGATCCTCGGCATCCACCTGGGCATATCCCCGCCGCCGCACGTAAACGTAGAGTGGATACCAATAGGTCTGGCAAAGTTTTTCCAGGGCATCCTGCGCCTGGGGAAGATCATTTCGCCCTGCCGTCAGGACCACAGACCAATGAGTGGTGGCAAACACCGGCTGGCGCGCAATCTCGCCCCAAGGCGGAGTGGTTCGGGAATTGGCTTTGATGCTCTCGGTTGTGCTCACTGCTCAGCCACTGTAGCGTTCTTTATTGCAGCCGCAAGCGTGTTGGCAGAGCCATCTCAAGGTCTAACGATGAGAGCCAGAAGTCGTTGGCGTTTGATTTGTAGCCGACTTGGTCGATTGGCTCCCATTCGCTGAAGTGCGTGCTTCAGTCCCGGTCTTCTCATTGAGACTGATATTGCGTAGCATCAACTGAATGATTGGATGCCCCCAGGACTCGTAGTTGACCAAACCGGGACGAACAGGGAGGATTGAGGTTTTCAGAGCATTCTTTTTTCCTGGAACGGTCATCAGGGCATCAAAGAACAGCTTTCTATCTGTATTATTTTTGATCACCAATATCATCATTGCCTCGCCGTTGGTGCTTACATCTTGAGTGAATTGCAAAGTCACTGCTGCTTTGTTGGTGTCTGCCTGATACACGACATTTCGAATCGTATTATTGGTGATGTCCAGGTTGATGCCAAATGAATCCCCTTTAAAAAGATACACATTGCCCTTGTGTACGTAAGGAATTCCTGGAAATTCCTCCTCGTAATAATGCTCTTTGTCCACATGCAGCGTGAGTGTGAAAGGCTTCCGAAAGACGACACCATTCGTGCCTGCTTGAGAGTTGTTCTGATCGGCGCAAAAGCCGCGAGTGACCACAACTATAAAAGCAAAAACATACACAAAGTATTTCATATTTCGTCGCTTTATCCTTTCCACGTGTTTTTTTGAGAATTTCCATCCTTTTCGATGTCTCTTCCAGCCAAAAAGCAAAGCGTGGAGAACATGGCCGGTCAAGTCCAATGGGACCTTTCCTTGGAGAGGCTGGGTTGCCTGGATTATTTGGATCCCATCCAGCGCGAGAATTAGGAATTCAATCTCGCTCGTACAAGACCCGCTCAACATGCCAGGGTTGTTGCGCCATCTCGTCATGCCATGTTGATGGAATCGAAGGAAACCGTTCAGCCAATGACTCCAGAATCTTATCGTAGCCCTTGTGGTGCACGAAAATTGAGACCTCGCTGTTGTCGGCGTAAATGAAGGTGAGGGAAATCTCGAAAGCACCGAAGGCATCCGTACCCAAGGCTTCAATACGAAGGATATCATCCCACCGGATGGTTGGACACAGCTCCGTGGCTGTGAGTCGCCGAATCGCTCGGTTGATTGCCTTTATGGATTTACGCATAAGAGAGGACTGGGTTTGTTCATTGCCTTGAACAGCGGTCTCTCCAAAACTTAAGCGAGTATTATTCCAAAAGACTGGTTTTGCAAGCATCTCATCTTCTTGCACCTGCCCAGCGTTCCTGTATTTGAAAATTGACCTGCTTATTTGACGCCTGGCCATTTGGCTTGAAACGCGGCTCTGGTTGCCTACCATGTCCCCACAGACCATCTGTCAGCACATTCGCTGTTTGGAATTTTATGCCCGACCAATCAAACCGGTTTGATCAGCATCCAAAACAAAGGCTCTCATTATGGTTTTTGCGCTGCCTCTTCATCTGCCTGTCGAACGGCATCTTTGCACAAACCAGTTACGTCAATTTTGAAGGCAAACAAACCAGCCCGGTAAGATTATCGCAGGACGGCACGAGGTTGTTTGCGGTGAATACCCCCGATGCGCGACTTTCCGTTTTCGATGTTACCAAACCCTCCAATCCGCTTTTGATTGCAGAAATTCCTGTCGGCGTGGAACCGGTGTCGGTCAATCCAAGAACTCCGGACGAAGTCTGGGTGGTCAACGAAGTCTCCGATAGCGTCAGCATTGTTTCAGTTTCCCAAAAGATGGTGGTGGACACATTGTACGTGAAGGATGAACCGGCCGATGTGGTTTTCGCTGGTGGCAAGGCCTTTGTGACGGCGGCACGCAAAAATCGCGTGGTTGTGTTCGATGTGACCAATCACGTTCAGTTGGCGAGCATCCCGCTTTTTGGCGAAAATCCCCGCGCCTTGGCCGTCAACACGAACGAAACGAAGGTTTATGCGGTGTTTGCGCTCTCAGGAAATCATACCACGCTGATTCCACCAGCCAGCGCACCTCCCCAATCCAAGCCGACGAATACGAGTCTTCCTGCACCACCGCAGGTGGGCTTGATCGTAGACGCGCACAATCCCGGCACCAACCATGTGGCTTACAAAATGCCGGACAATGATGTCGTTGAGATTGACGTCAGCAAACTCACGATTTCCCGCTACTTCACAAACGTGGGCACGGTAAATCTCGGAATTGCCATCCGACCGGGAAGTGGAGACCTGTTTATCGCAAATACCGATTCGAGGAATCTCATTCATTTTGAGCCAAACGTCCGCGCACATATCGTGGATAATCGCGTGACCCGCATCAATATAACCAACGGCGTCTCCACATACTTTGATCTGAATCCCGGCGTCAATTACAGCGTCCTGCCGAACCTGCCCGCCAAAACCAACGCCTTGGCGCAGCCCACGGGAATTGTGTTCGATCCAACCGGCAATTACTTTTACGTCGCCGCCTTTGGAACAGACAGGGTTGGCAAGGTGGACCCAAACGGAAATGTTCTTGCCCGCATCGAGATTGGCTCGACTCCTGGTTCCGTTACAGACTCCAAAAGCAAGCGCGGCCCGCGCGGATTGGCGCTTAATGCCGGTGCCCAACGCCTCTACGTCCTGAATCGCATTTCCAATACCTTGACTCTCGTCGATACCAGTTCCAACACGGTGCTGAAGGAAATTCCCGTGGGCAGCTATGATCCTACTCCGACCGTGATTCGCAATGGACGCGGATTTCTTTACGACGCCAAACTTTCCGGCAACGGCAATGCCGCCTGTGCTGCCTGTCACATTGACGCCGAAATGGATTTGCTCGCCTGGGACTTGGGTGATCCCAATGGCAGCGTGCAATCAGTCAATACTCTCACCACGAATGGAATTGCGATCACTTTGCAGGAGCATCCCATGAAAGGACCGATGACCACCCAGACTTTGCGTGGTCTGGCTGGAATGGAGCCCTATCATTGGCGGGGAGACCGCACGAACTTCCTGCACTTCGATGGAGCTTTTGGCAGCCTGATGGGCGGCACTCCGCTTTCCACCGCGGACATGGATGCCTATCGTTCGTTTATCAACACCATCAAGTTTCAACCGAATCCAAACCAAAACCTCGATCGCAGCTATCCCACCAGCTTCGCGGGTGGTAACGCGGTTGCAGGCCGCGGCCTGTTTCTGACCAATAATTATAATTTCGGATTGACCTGCAACACCTGCCACAACGCTCCGCCCGGGCCAGGTTCAACCAAACTTGTCATTCCGGCGGTGGCTTTGGAGGAATCGCAGGACTTCAAAGTCCCGCAGCTGCGGAACGTTTATCAAAAAATGAGTTTCAATAGTGCGCCCGGCACTAACAGCATTGGAGGCTTTGGACTCACGCACGATGGCAATGATGACAACCTGAACACGTTCCTGTCCCGTCCGGTGTTTGCAAACATACGAAGCAACGCCACCATCAAAGCGAACCTCGGGGCCTTCGTGCAATGCTTTGATACCGGAACAGCGCCCGCGGTTGGCTACACGCGTACGGTTGCGTCGACCAACGTCAGCACGCTGAGTATTTCAAACGACTGGAACTTGCTGGAAGCACAGGCAGCAGTGACCAATATCGACCTTGTTGTAAAAGGCGTCATTGATGGCAGGCTGCGTGGTCTGCTTTATAAGCCCATCACCAGAAATTATACTCCGGACTCCACCAGAGATGTTGTGCTTTCGAGGACGCAACTGATCCAAAAAATTCAAGCCGGCGGTCGGCTCACCGTTATGGGAGTGCCGCCAGGTTCGGGCGTGCGCATGGCCATTGATCGCGACCTCGATGGGGTTTTGGATGGCGATGTGCCTGCGCCAAAACTGCGAATCGGAACCGATACATTGAGTTGGCCGTACAAAGCGGCAGGATATGTCCTGGAGACCACTTCGAGCCTGGGAAGTGGAGCCTGGACAAATGCTAATGATGCCGTGGAGATAATCAACGGTCAGAACGTGATGACGAATCCCGCCGGAAACCGAACCCGCTTTTACCGGCTCCGGCTTCAATAAATACTCCTCCCACTTTCAAGCCTTGCTGCCCGACTCCAAACAGCGCGGCTTTTTGTAATGTCCGCTCCCCCAGTGGTGAGATAATGAATACTCGCGTCAGGGAGAAGGCGGAAAATTGGATGTATTAAAAAGGTGCCAGGGAGGCGAGGGGGCGGGAGCGGTGGAAACAAGTTGTTAAAGCTGCTCCCGTTTGTTTTTATCGTTTTACACGCGACGGTAGCGTGAAGAACACCAACAACTATGAAAAAACATAAGGTTATTTGCTGCGTAATAATGGCCGGGGCTGTGCTGGTCGGGGAATGCTCAAAAAAGGAAGCAATTGCCAGGGAGGCCGGCACGCAGGCAAAGGCTGAAGCCACTTCTCCGGCATCCAATGAGCCGGTCGAGATGCGGTTCAAATGGGTTGTGGGTAAAAAATACACCACCCGGGTGGTTCTGACCGAGATCAGCGAAACGAGCGGTTCCCAGTTGCCACAGCCCATGAGAGGCGATACCAAAGAAGTGCAGGATTATGCCGTTTCTACGTTGAAGGAGCGGGAAGGCGGCGGCAAGGAACTGGAGCTTGAATTCCTTTCGCAAAAGGTGAGCACAAAAATGGGGGATCGTGAAGTTCTGAGCTTTGATTCAACCGCTGATGCAAAAGATGACGCCGCCAAGCCGGGAGCTGCCAGCATGAGGAAAATGGTCGGTGCAAAAATAAAGTTTCTCACAGATGCCAAAGGCCGCGTCGAAAAGGTCGAGGGGGTGGATGAACTGCTCAAACGAATGACTGCAGATGCCTCCCCCGAGTTGCAACAGATGTTTAAAGGGATGGTTAATGAAGACATCTTGAAGCAGAGGGTGGATTCCCAGTATATGCCGGAAAAGCCACTAAAGATCGGCGACGTCTGGCCGGTCAAAACGGAAATGAACTTGCCCATAATGGGAACGCTGATTACCAACATAAAGTTTACCTTCACCGGTTGGGAACAGCATGAGAATCATAAATGCGCCGTCGTCACTTTTGATGGGGACATCACATCCAAACCGGGAGCAACTCAGGCGTCACCCATGGTCATGACCGTCGAGGGTGGAAAGATTTCTGGAAAGAGTTGGTTCGATCCGGAAATCGGTATGGGCGTCGGCACGTTGGAGGATAATAACATGACCTTGAAAATGAACGTTCACGGGCAATCGCTTTCAACCGGCATCCGGCAGAAGATGAACTTCACATTGCTGCAAGTGGCAGACGCTGGGAAATAGGGACTGTCTCGAAATTCGTCCAAATAACCTGCTATTCTTTGTAGCTCATGCTCCCAATTTTTTCGGGAGCATTTTTCATCAGGCCTCCGTCTAATATGTCATGAAGCGACGGATTTGGCTGTTACTGGTGATATTGGGATGGATGGCAGCAATCCTGCCAACTTATGCGGCTGGAGTCATTATTGTTGATGGGGAAGGTGATTCAACCGCCTCCCACATCCTTCCACCAGGACCAATTCCACCTGTCCCGATTCCTCCTCCCGGGCCTTGGCCACCTCGTCCCATTCCCCCTCCGTACTGGCATGAAACGCGAGTGTATCGGTTTTGTCCGTTGGAGGTTCAGTCTGAGAAGGTTCAGACGAAAATCACGGATCAGGTGGCAGTAACGACCATCGACCAGGAATTTTACAATCCCAATTCCCAACGCCTGGAAGGAACGTTCATTTTCCCAATTCCCAAGGGAGCGCAAATCGACAAGTTTTCGATGGAAATCGATGGCAAGCCGGTGCAGGCGGAGATACTGAAGGCCGAGAAGGCGCGGGATATTTACGAAGGCATTGTGCGGAAGATGAAAGATCCGGCGCTGATGGAGTACGAAGGACGCGATGTTCTGAAGTTAAAAATCTTTCCTATTGAACCGAATGGCAAAAAGCGCATCACGCTTTCCTACACCCAGGTGTTGAAGCTCGATTCCGGTTTGTTGAATTACGTCCTGCCGATGAATGCGGGCAAATATTCCTCCAAGCCCATTAAATCTGTGAGCGTGAAAGTAAATGTGGAGAGCAAACGCCCACTCAAAACCATTTATTCACCCAGTCACGAGGTGGAGGTCAAACGCGACGGATCGAATCGGGCGACGGTGGGATATGAAGCGAGTGAGGTAAAGCCGGATGCTGATTTGCAATTGTACTTTGCTCCAGAAAAAGATGAAATCGGGGTCAACCTCATGGCTTACAAAACGGGTGATGAGGATGGTTATTTTCTTTTGTTGGCTTCGCCCGGCGTGGATGCGAAGGCAAAGCAAATCGTTTCCAAGGATGTGGTGTTTGTACTCGATACGTCCGGTTCGATGTCCGGCAAAAAGATGGAGCAGGCAAAAAAAGCGCTGCAGTTTTGCGTGGAGAGTTTGAACGATGGAGACAGGTTTGAAATTATCCGATTCTCCACCGAAAGCGAGCCCTTATTCGATAAGTTAGCGGCAGTGTCCAAAGAGAATCGGGAGAAAGCAGGTGACTTTATCAAGAATCTCAAGGCCATGGGAGGCACGGCGATTGATGAGGCGTTGAAAAAGGCATTGTCACTTGAATCCAAAGAGGGCAGACCCTTTGTGGTGGTATTCTTAACCGATGGACTGCCAACAGTGGGAACGACTGACGAGGACCAAATCCTCAAAGGCATGCAGGAGCGAAACAAGGAAAAGCGGAGGATTTTCTGCTTCGGCATTGGCACCGATGTGAACACGCATCTGCTGGATAGGATCGCGGAAGAGACCAGGGCATTCAGCCAATACGTGCTGCCGGAGGAAGATCTGGAAGTGAAGGTTTCGAGCTTCTTCTCCAAGATTAACGAACCGGTGCTGGCAAATCCAAAACTGAAGTTTACGGCAGATATTCGCACGACCAAAATGTATCCTTCGCCACTGCCTGATTTGTTCAAGGGGGAACAACTGGTGCTTGTGGGCCGGTATTCGGGCAAAGGCAGTTCCGCCGCGGTTATCGATGGGGACGTGAATGGAGATAAAAAGAAATTTACCTACGACCTAAATTTTCCAGAGCATGCAGACGAGCATGATTTTATTCCACGGCTTTGGGCGACCAGGCGAGTGGGCTATTTGCTGGATGAAATTCGGCTCCACGGGGAGAGTTCGGAACTGAAGGATGAAGTGACAGATTTGGCTCGAAAGTATGGGATCGTCACGCCCTACACCGCTTACTTGATAGTCGAAGATGAATCCAAGCGCGGAGTTGCACAATCGATGCAATCAATGCCCCGGTTGACCGACGATAGTGAGGCTAGGCGGGAACTGTCTCTGAATTATAACGAGTTTAGAATGAAAGCAGATGGGCTTGGAGCGGTAGCGGGGGCGCGGTCCGGGCTGGCTCTGAAGTCGGCAAATTCATCTTCGTGGGGCATCCAAAATGGTGCCTATGAAGCAGGGCGTAACCTGTCTCGTGACAATTCGGTAAGTCCCGCAGCACCTCCAGTAGCAGGTTCGCCCGCGACAAGCACCGGCTTAGGTGACTCGACGAGGAAGGCCATGGACTCCACACAACAGGGGCAGTTCGTCGGCGGAAAAAACTTCTTCGAGAACGGAAGTGCCTGGGTGGATTCGGAGATTCAAAAGTCTTCCCAGAAGGAAAAAGTGAGGGTGCAATTTGGGTCGCCAGAATATTTTACGTTGTTGAAACAGCATCCAGAGACGGCGCAATGGCTGGCGCTGGGATCAAATGTTCAGTTTGTGCTTGCAGGCAAGGTTTACGAGATTTTTGATAAGGAGGATTCGTCCGGGAAAAAGGAATGAGGTTTGAATGATGATGTCAGAGTCACGGCAGGAATGCCTGCAGTGGCATGGTCTTTGTACGGGTGTAGGAACTATTATGAGGAATTTAAGCTGGCTGGTGGTGCTACTCACTTTGGTCATGTGCCTAAACGTGGAGGCGGGGCCGCGAGATGCGCAATGGCACAAGGTAGATGAGGCGGTGAAGAAGGGGTTGCCAAAAACTGCCTTGGAAGAGCTGGAGCCGATTATAGGCGCAGCGTTGAAGGATAAAGCTTACGGAGAGGCAGCCAAGGCGATCGCGAAAAAAATCTCGTTGGAAGGAGAGATTCAAGGAAACAAACCAGAGGAGAAAATAACGCGGTTGCAGGCGGAGATCGCCAGGGCACCGAAGGAAATTGTTCCGCTGCTCGATACCATTCTGGCGGAGTGGTATTGGCAATATTTTCAAATGAACCAGTGGCGGTTCATGCAACGGACCGCGACCGCCCAGCCGCCGGGAAAGGATTTTACCACGTGGGATTTGAAGAGGTTATTCGAGGAGATTGACAGGCAATTCCAAAAGGCGCTCTCGGCAGCGGATACTTTGAAGCGGATTCCAGTCAGTGCCTATGACGACCTGCTGGTCAAAGGAACCTTGCCGGATAAGTATCGCCCCACACTGTATGACTTCATCGCGCATGAAGCATTAACCTTCTATACATCGGCAGAACAGGCCGCAGCCAAGCCGGAGGATGCATTCGAGATTTCTGCTGACAGCCCCATCTTCGATGAGGCGGAGAAATTCATGGCGTGGAAATCCGCAGGAACGGACACCAACGCACCCGCAGTGAGGGCCATAAGTCTTTATCAAGACTTGATGCAGTTTCATAAGGGCGATGCCGACCAGACAGCCTTCGTGGATGTGGATTTGGAGCGATTGATCCATGGGAAAAACAGTGCGGTCGGGGAGGAGAAGGACAGTCGCTTTCGGATCGCGCTAAAACGGTTCATTGATAAGTGGGGAGATAATGAGATTTCGGCTGAGGCGTCGTTTCAACTGGCGAGTCTCCTGCAGCAGGAAGGCAAACTGGTGGAGGCGAGAGAGGCAGCCTTGAGAGCTGTGCATGCGTTTCCCAACAGTCCGGGAGGCAAAGAATGCCGGAATTTGATCGCGACTATTGAAATGAAGCAATCAAGGATCGTGACGGAGAGGGTTTGGAATCAGCCGTTGCCAAAAATCCAGGTGTTTTATCGCAACGTAACGAAGGTGTATTTCCGTGCGGTGGCTTATGACTGGAATCAATTTCTCGAGAAAACTCACAGTCGACCGGAGAGCCTGAATGATGCGGAACGCAAGGAGTTGCTGCAAAAACAGCCGGTGCTGGAGTGGTCGGCTGACCTGCCGGCAACGACCGATTATAAAGAGAGCCAAATCGAGTTGCCCGCTCCGGAGAATTTGAAGCCGGGCTTTTATTTCATCCTGGCCAGTCACGATCCGGCATTTGGTGGAACGGACAACGTGGTAAGTTACAGCGATGTTTGGGTGAGCACACTTTCGCTGATTACCCGTTCGACGCAGGAAGGGCTGGAAGGATTCGTGTTGGATGCCATTTCAGGTGAACCGTTGGCCGGCGCGGAAGTAAAAGGGTGGTATTTGGATAACCAGGGAAACCGTGTGGCTGAGCCGGCGAAAACGACGGATACGAACGGGTTCTTCTCTTTGTCTGTGCCTCAATATCGGAGCTACGTTTTTTTGGTAAAGCACCAGGGAGAACAACTGGGCACCATGGAGAAGTCGGCGTACTACGGAGGTGAGCCGGAACAACAATTTGAACAAACCGTATTCTTCACGGATCGCGCCATTTACCGTCCGGGGCAGACGATTCGCTATAAGGGCATTTGCCTGAGTGCCAATCCGAAAGCCAACAATTATCGATTGCTCAAAGGCAGGCAGGTGAAGGTTGTGTTTGCTGACCTGAATGGCAAGGAAATCGCGCGGCAGGCGGTGCAATGCAATGACTATGGTTCCTTCTCCGGCAGCTTTACCGCGCCGCGCGATCGACTCATGGGCATGATGCAAATCCGTGTCGAGAATGGGCCGACAGGGCAGGCGAACTTCAATGTGGAGGAATACAAGCGGCCCAAGTTTCAGGTGACATTGGATACGCCCAAGGAAGGTGCCAAGCTGAACCAGAAGGTCTCACTTCAAGGTCATGCGATGAGCTACACCGGAGCGGCGGTGGATGGAGCCAACGTGCAATTGCGGGTGGTCCGTGAGGTGCAGTATCCCATCTGGTGGGGCTATTATTCGTGGAGAAGGCCGATGCGAAATGAATCCAGTCAGGAAATTTTGCATGCTACTGTGAAGACTGAGGTGGATGGTTCGTTTAAGGTGGAATTCACAGCCAAGCCCGATTTGTCCGTGCCGGAAAAGGATGAACCGACCTTTCAATTTAAGGTTTATGCCGATGTGACCGACAGCGCAGGGGAAACCCGGTCGGCAGAAACTGTCGTGAATGCCGGCTACACAGCGCTCAAAGCCGCGATGATTGCAGAGGACTGGCAAACCGCGGAAAAGCCCGTCGATATTACAATCAAAGCAACTTCGCTGGATGATAAAGGGCAGGTCGCAGAAGGTTCGGTGAAAATTTATAGGCTCAAGCAGCCTGAGAAAGTGCAGCGTCCTCCGCTTAAGGAATATGAGCCATATGAGTTTGCAGTCAGGGGTGCAACCAACGTGGATTGGTCAGATCCCAAGTCGTGGCCTTTGGGTGAGATGGTAATGGAAAAGGGATTCACCACAGGAACCAATGGAGAGGCGCAAGTTTCCACCAAACTGGGCGTGGGGGCATATCGTGCGCTGCTGGAAACCCAGGATCGTTTTGGCAAGAAAGTGACGGCGCTTCTGCCGGTTACGGTTCTGGATCCGAACTCGAACAAACTCTCCATCAAGATTCCAAATGTTGTCGCCGCACCCGCCTGGACGTTGGAACCTGGAGCCGAGATGACCGCGTTATGGGGAACAGGCTATGATGAGGGCAGGGCGATGGTGGAGATCGAACATCGGCATAAAATTATTCGGCGTTATTGGACGAAGCCGGGACAAACGCAGTCGCTCATCAGGCAGGCGGTGAGTGAAGAGATGCGGGGCGGCTTCACGCTTCATGTGACGCAGGTGCGCGAGAACCGGGCCTATTTGGAATCGCGCCGCGTCGAAGTGCCATGGAGCAACAAGGAATTAAAAGTCACGTGGGAACATTTTACTTCGAAGATGCAGCCGAATCAGAAGGAGACATGGACGGCTGTAATAACAGGTCCCACTGCACAGAAATCAGTCGCTGAGATGGTGGCGACGCTTTACGACGAATCATTGGACGCTCTGCGACCAATGGAGTGGATGAACCGGTTTTCGTTCTTTTACCAGGATCAAAGTGTGCGGCAGGCAATGTTTGAGAACGTGCCTGAGCCATTTCGTGGGATCAAAGG